>CAJXUT010000150.1 GCA_913061365.1 uncultured Colwellia sp. | reverse complement strand
AGATCTACACTATCCTCTTCGTCGGCAGCGTCAGATGTGTATAAGAGACAGAATATAACCAACATACAAAATTAGTTAGTAATGCTATTAAGTACACGGGGTTAAATGGTTTAGTTATTCAGCCAACAGTGACTAGTGCTACATTCTTTAACACGGCACAACCTATATATTTATATCAATTTAGAATTAACGGTGAGATCGCATATCAGCGCTTCAACGGTTCAACAATAGAGCAACGATTCAACGGAGTTATATGCTAATGACTAATCAATGTGGACAATTATACCAAGAGCGTGATCAGGAGTTTTTTACTGCACTAACTACTGGTGAATCAGCAACCGAGTTTAGCAAGGCAAAATATGAATTATTTGAAGAGTTTGCCCAAAAACCATTTTTAACCAAAACCATAGGTAGTGGCATAGCAGTGGTTGGCGATGAATTCAAAACAACAATAAACAAAAGTGAAGTACCAAAAGCGGGAGAGTTTTACCACCAATTCACTGTAACCAATCAACTAAACCAAGAACTACCACCAATTTTTAGTGGTTCAGTCAAAATTAAGGAAGTCAGATAATGCCTTTAACAACACTAACAAAAAATTTAATGCTAAATGCAATGACACCAGATTTAATTAAATTACATTCTGGTGACCCAACAGCAACAGGTGCACAGAACTTAATAGCAGGAGCTAACAAAGCATGTGCTTATGCAGCTGCGGCTAATGGAGAACGTGACCTAGATGCTGCAGTTGAAGTAGATATACCAGAAGGTGAAACGGTAAGTCATTACTCAGTATGGCAAGGAGCAACACTTAGAAGTTATGATGAGTTCGACAGTAATGCAGAAACCTATGCTAATGCAGGTAAAGCTAATGTAACTAGCGCAAAGATAAAGCTACCTGACCCTGTAGCAGCATAACAGAAACAACACCTAAAAAAGCCTTGCAACTGCAGGGCTTTTTTATACCTGTAACTAGCTTAAATCACATCAAACAAATGTCACACCGCGCAATATAAAGCTCATACTCAACACTTAAATAAAAACAACCACAGTAACCAGTAAAACATTTAAACGGCAACAAAAGCCTAAGCAGGGCATTCAGTCACGTAAACTAACCCCACACAGAAACTATCCCACGAAATCCGCACTCTTCCTCACCCTCCTGCGACCTTTATACTTTAATTTTTTTTCAGTTTTTGAATACTACAGTTCATATAGCTAGGCAGCGTAGTTACTAGGGGTTGCGGAGGATCGGAAAAATGAAAGGATCGAAAAAAAATGTAGTTTTTTTCAGTATTAAGATCTGAAAGGTGCTGTGGTTTTATTGTTAGGCTTTGATTTTAAAGGGTTTATATAGTTTACTTGAGGATCAAAATAAAAACCCTAAATTTACAGGAACGATAATAACTATATTAAACAATAAGATAGAAAGAAATAAAACTGAAATAAGAAAACAGCTTTTTAGAATGAAAAAATGATAGGTAAATTAAGTTTTTAACGAAAAACAGCCTTAACAATAGAATTATCTAGTGATTTAAAGCCTGTTAGGAAGTAAAATAGTTAAAAGCCAAATAACTAATGATTAGTTTTAGTTACTTCTGTTTCCTTGCTGACACCTTAACTGACACTTTTGTCATATTAATTTCGTCAAACTTTCTGTAAGGGTATGATAAATAAAGGATGTTAATAAAATGTGTGAGCTTTTAGCTATGTCAGCTAATGTACCAACAGATATCTGTTTTAGTTTTAGTGGTTTAATGCAGAGAGGGGGAAATACCGGTCCCCATAAAGATGGTTGGGGCGTTACCTTTTATGAAGGTAAAGGATGCCGTAGCTTTAAAGATCCTCAGCCGAGTGCTCATTCACCTATTGCTGAATTAGTAACAAAATACCCGATGAAAAGTGAAGCGGTTGTTTGTCATATTCGTCAAGCTAACTCAGGAGGTGTTTGCTTAGAAAACACTCATCCTTTTATTAGGCAAATGTGGGGAAGAAATTGGACTTATGCTCATAATGGACAATTAAAAGGTTTCTCAGAAGAACTTCCAATTAAATTGCATTTACCGATTGGAACCACAGATAGCGAACATGCTTTTTGTTGGATCTTAGATCAGCTTCATTATAAATTTGGTGCACAGCAACCAACTGCTAAAGTGCTATTTGAGTTTATTGCTACATTAACTTGGAAAATTGATGAGTTGGGTGTAGCTAATATAATTATTTCAGACGGTGAGTATTTGTTTGCTTATTGTTCAAATAATTTACATTGGATAACTAGGCGTGCACCTTTTGGTAAAGCAAGTTTGATTGATGTAGAGGTCGCGGTAGATTTTCATAAAGAAACAACGGATAAAGATATTGTGACTGTTATTGCCACGCAGCCTTTAACAGATGATGAAAAGTGGCATAAAATGAGTGCAGGGCATTGGCATTTATTTTGTCTAGGTGAATCTATAGCTTGTGGCGTAGAGAGTTAGCTTAACTTAACAGTGACAAGATCAATATACTCTTATGATCTTGTCTTACTAAAGCAGGCTTGTTTACTTATTTTAATGTGCCTTTATAGTTTCGCCCGCAACTTTCAAGCTTGAAAGTTGCGCTTCAAATTGCTCTGTTCCTCCTTTAGTTTGATATAGTTTTACTAATAAATAATCAAGTTTAGGGGCAAACCAAGCATAAGTTACACGTTCTTTTTCTTTAACTTCTCGTTTAAAGCGTACTGTTTTAATTAACCCATAAGGAAGCATTAACTCTTCTTCACCATCATATTGATAAACATAGTCTTTAATAGAGCCTGAAGTATTGATGACAGGATAAATGTACTGCTGCTCATTAGCATTGTGCATCAAATTTAAACGATGCTGTAAATGATAACTTAGCTTATCCTGTAGGTTATTTGAGAAGTCTACTTGATGATCTCTTTTTCGCTCTATGTCTTTTGCTTGTCCTAGTGCTTGATTGTAACGCCATTCATAGCGTTTATCTTTGCCCGTACCTTCTCTGGTATATGTGTAATGTTGTGGGACGACTGTATTGTTATCTATTGTAAGTATTGATGTTTCACTACGTGTTTGAGAAAAAATAAGCCATTTAACATCGGTTTTGTAATGATAATTTATTGTGCCATCGGCTTGATAACTTAACTCTCTTATAGCACTACCTACAGGATCTGATTTGTGTAATACGCTATATTGCGCAGAAAACTCGGGGAATTTCGGGTTGGTTTCAATTTGTTTATTCGTCGTTGCATGACTAGTAAAACAAGTGAGAGATAAAAATGCAGGTAAAAAAGAATAGAGAAAGGTTAATCGCACAGGCAATCCAGTATAAAGGTAAGAAAACAACTTACCTTTATACTAACAGCTTATTCGTCGTTCGCATAACCAAAAGCTGGTAAAGTAATACCGTCTAAAATTGCATGCTCATCTTGATTCACTATCGACATGCTCAGACGCTTTTCACATAACCATTTTACTACTAATGGATAAATTCGATGCTCTTGTTCATGTACTCGTGCAGCTAAATCATCACTAGTGTCTTCCTCAAATACAGGTACTTTTGCTTGAAGAATAACAGGGCCACCATCTAGCTCTTCAGTTACAAAATGAACACTTACACCATGTTCTTTGTCACCTGCATCAATAGCACGTTGATGCGTATTCAAACCTTGATATTTTGGCAGCAGTGAAGGGTGGATATTAAGTAATTTGCCTTGATAATGCTTTACAAATGCAGGAGATAAAATTCTCATAAAGCCAGCAAGAACAATCACATCAGGAGATAATTGATCAATTTTTTCTATCAGCGCTTGATCATAACTTTCTCGACTATCAAAGTCTTTGTGAGATAAAGCGATAGTCGCAATGTTTGCATTTTCAGCGCGTGTTAAACCGTAGGCATCACTTTTATTTGATACTACGCCAACAATAGAGCCTGGATAGTCATCTGCTTGGCTGGCATCAATAATTGCTTGTAAATTAGTGCCACTGCCTGAGATTAATACAACGATTCGGCTAGACATTTATTTTCCTTTAATTTTACTGTAGATAAACAAAAGGGGCTAATAATTGCCCCTTTAATTATATGTTAGTTTATAGCAGTTGGTTTATGAAAAAACTACTTGCTCTTCGCCATCAGCTTTATCGCTGATTGCGCCAATATGCCAAGCTTTTTCACCGTGAGCAGTTAAGATATCAATGCTCTGCGCTACTTTGTCTTCTGGAACAACAATGATCATACCAACACCACAGTTAAATGTGCGGTACATTTCGTGTTCAGTTATATTGCCATTCTCTTTTAACCAGTTGAAAATTTCAGGCCATTGCCAGCTTTCACCATTAATCACAGCTTGTGCTGTTTCAGGTAAAACGCGTGGAATATTTTCCCAGAAACCACCGCCAGTGATATGAGAAAGTGCATGCGCTTCAACATCTTTAAGTAATGCTAATACAGATTTAACGTAAATTTTAGTTGGTTCAAGTAAATGTTCGCTGATAGCTTTATCGTTTAGTAGCTCACTTGTGTCAGTATTGTTTACTTCTAAAACTTTACGGATTAATGAGAAGCCATTTGAATGTGGACCTGATGAGCCTAAAGCGATTAACTGATCACCTGCCGCTACTTTAGAACCGTCGATTAGTGCTGATTTTTCAGCAACACCTGTACAAAATCCAGCAATATCGTAATCACCTTTATGGTACATTCCCGGCATTTCAGCTGTTTCACCACCAACAAGCGCACAACCTGATTGAATACAACCTTCAGCGATACCAGAAACAACATCAGAAGCTACATCAACATCAAGTTTAGCCGTTGCATAATAATCTAAGAAATATAACGGTTCAGCACCTAATACTAAAAGGTCATTAACACACATAGCAACAAGGTCGATACCCACAGTGTCATGCTTCTTAAGATCAATAGCTAAGCGTAATTTGGTTCCGACACCATCGGTACCTGAAATAAGTACTGGTTCTTTATAACCGGTAGGTATTTGACATATAGCGCCAAAACCTCCAATGCCTCCCATAACTTCTGGACGAGTAGTACGCTTAACTGCACCTTTAATTTTTTCAACAAGGGCATTACCAGCATCAATATCAACACCAGCATCTTTATAGCTTAAAGACTGTTTTTGTTCGCTCACGGGAAACCTCAAAAATTACCGATAAAATAATACCTAAATAAGCTTAAATTATAAGCTCAGATAGATTTAAAAGATGCGTATTCTACCAGTGCATGAGCACATACTCAAAATCTTTATATCAAATAGATAAAATATTTTATTTGTCGGTATAAAATGGCTTGATTGTGGTAACATTATCTATAAAATTTTATCCCTATAATTCACTATGTTCAAAACATTAATTATTTTACTACTTGTTATTACTACTTTTTTACCTTTAACGGCGATTGAGGCCGTAGAAGTAAAAGATTTGTATGAGGCAAGTGTCACCATAAACTCTAGAAATACTGCTGAAAGGGCTAATGCTTTAAAAAAGGCATTGTCGTTGGTAATGGTGAAAGTTGGTGGCGAAAAAAGTGTATTAGAGAATGAAATAATCAAAGACGGAATTAAAAATCATCAACTTTACTTACACCAATATAGATATCAACTTGAATCAACCCCAGAGTCTGATTCAACGTTAGCGACCCCTTTACAAAATAAACAATTATTTTTAATCGCAAGCTTTAATGAAGATAAAATTAATCAATTGTTTCAACAAGTCAGTTTACCAATATGGGGACGTTTACGACCACAAATATTGTTGTGGCTAGTTAATGAAAATGGTTTGAATCGAACTATTATTTCTAGCTCAACAGATACAGAATTACCTTCTATAGTGAACGACTTCTCTGTTCAACGAGGCTTGCCTATAATGATGCCGTTGATGGATTTGACGGATGCTACTCGCATTGAACTTAGCGATATTTGGGGACGTTTTGAGGAACCCGTTAGCGCTGTATCAAGTCGATATTCCCCAGAAGCAATTGTCGTTATGAGAATGTCAGATTCCAGCCTATTACCAGCTAAATCACCAGACAATGTTGATGACGAACGTAAAGATTGCGGCCTACTGTGTGATAAAAAAATGCTGAATGAGAAAAACTATATACTGGATTGGAGTATATTAAGCTGGAATCAACAAGGTGATAAGAAAAATTTTAGTCAACAATATCAAGGTAGTGAAAAAAGTACATTACTAAAGCAAGGGTTAAATGATATTTCGACGTTACTGTATCAATATTATGCCTTAACAACGACAAGCAATAATGACTTTACCATTGAAGTTGCTAATGTTGATTCTTTATCGACTTATGTTGATATTTTTGACTTTTTAACTGATTTATCTTCTGTTAAGTCTGTTACCTTACTAAAAGCTGAAGGCACTTCTAGGCGGTTTAACTTACAACTTTTAGGTTCATCAGAGGCTTTTGTCGCATCACTTGCGCTAAATACACAACTTAAACAGTTAATAGATCCACTTGCTAGATACGAAACAATGTCCGTTAATAATGAAACTAGTGAAACACCAGCGCCAATTTTTTATTGGAATAACTGATGAAAAACATTTCGCAATTAACGCTGTCAGTTCAATTACCTGACGATGAAACTTTTACGAGCTATTTAAGTGAATTTAACCACTCAGTAGTAAGCCAATTAAAATTATTTATTGAGCAGAGCCAAGTTAACGAATCTACTCAACCTAATAGCTTTTACTTATTTGGTTTAACAGGCGTGGGGAAATCTCATTTGTTGCATGCCTGTAGTGCCTATGCGGCACAATTACAAAAAACGTCTGTGTGTTTATCTTGTGCAGAATTATTGCTACTTTCAGTTGAAGTACTAGATGGCTTAGAGCAAATAGATGTTATTTGTTTGGATGATATTCATCTCATTGCAAACGATAAGGTTTGGCAACAAGCAATATTTGATTTATATAATAGAGTTTTAGAGCAAAACAATCGATTATTGATCACTGGTGATCAAAGCGTTACCCAACTTGGATTAAGTTTACCTGATTTAACTTCTCGCTTAAGTTGGGGATTAACAGAACAAGTGAGGCCACTGGATGATGATGAAAAAGTTAGGGCTTTGCGCTATAGAGCGTCTAAACGAGGGTTAACATTGAGTAATGAAGCTGCAAGCTTTTTACTCAACCGTTTATCCCGTGAGATGGGAAATTTAATTGCCTCACTTGATATTCTTGATAATGCATCGATAAGAGAGCAACGTAAAATTACTATCCCGTTTATAAAAGATGTTTTACATTTAAATGAAAAGTAGCGGCACTTTTCCTAAAGTCTCAATAGACCTTTACCTTTTTAGTGAGTAGATGATGAATACAGTAACAGTAGATACAAAGAAAATAGAACCTTCTAAAATAATTTGTATTGGGCGAAATTATGTAGATCATATTGCTGAGCTAAATAATGAAGTTCCTGATGAAATGGTCGTTTTTTTAAAGCCTAATTCGGCTATTTCAACACAACTGCAATCATTTCATCAAGAAGCACTTCACTATGAAGCAGAGCTTTGTTTTCTTTATCAACAAGGAAAATTTAGTGCAGTTGCCGTTGGTTTAGATTTAACTAAGCGCACTTTGCAAGCAAAGTTAAAAGCCAAAGGGTTACCGTGGGAACGTTCTAAAGCATTTAATGGTTCAGCTGTATTCAGTGACTTTGTCGCTATAAATGATATTGACAGTAGTTTGAGCTTAACATTGACAATTGATAATAATTTAACACAAGCAGGTGGTGTTGAATTAATGATGGTAAAACCGGATGAAATTTTATCTCAATTACAAAGCTTTATGGATTTAGAAGAAGGGGATGTTGTGATGACAGGAACACCCAAGGGAGTCGGGGAGATAATTAGCGGAAGTCAGTTTGTTGGTGAAGTAATATGCCAAGGTAAAACACTTGTGCGCTCTACCTGGCTAGCTCAGTAAAGACTAGTTAATTACCTGAGTAACGGCTTCATCTTTTGGCTTACTCGGATCAAAACGCCTTATCTGTACAATCATACCAATATAAGGGTGATCGAAATAATGTATTTCGCCTGTTATCGCCCGTTTATTCTGACTAAAATTAATTAATTTTAATTTGGTACTATCAGCTGAACTAGATATATCTTTCTCAATAGATTGACTCACTACATTAAAATCAGCAGTGATATATAGATAGTGATCTAAATGAATTTTTAAAAAACCATCCAGAAACCATGATTGAATAGGTTTTTCTGGTGGTGTTAATTTTGCCTGCAATGTTTTATCTTTCTGATTTTCATTAATAGCGATTAAATCTTCAAATCTTTCTGATTCAAGCTTGTTAATTAATTGATTAATATTCGTTTCATCTAGTGTATGAATGCCATTGAATATGTTATCTCGTTGCTGTTTTTTAATTACTGCATCATCATAAGAACTTAGCTGTGATTTAGAGTCCATCTGTTGTGAAATTAATGATGTTGTTACCTCTGCTTTATCCTGTGCAGATTGATACTTTTCTAGTGCCTGACTATATTGATAATCTAAATGCTCACCAGCATAAAGTTTAAGTGGAATTGCTTTTTTACGAGTAACGCCAACTTGTCGCCAGCCGAAATGTAACAGGGGTTTAAACTCTTTACTCCACTGTAAACGTTTTTTAATATCATCTAATAAAAGTGATTCATTTGCGATTAAATAGGGTGCATGACTATTATGGTTACCTAACGCATTGAATTTTGATGGTAGAGCATCAATCGAGAACCCACTTAATGCAAAATTATCAAGTTGCTTTTCACTTAATAAATCATCCATATTTTTACGCGTAACAGTACAAATGTTTTTCGTTGAAAAAAGTGGGCTTGCTAGTTGCTTTTGAATGTTAGCTAAATTTTCAGTCGAATAGTTATGCAAACTGTAATTGTCTACAAAATCTACAACTGATAAAGCATTAGGAATCGGAGCATAAGTTTTTGACTGTGCTAATGAAGTGCTCTGTTTATTTTGCTCTTCACACAAGGGCATAGATTGTTTTATTCCGCTCAAATCAGGCAATAAATACGCTGAAAATAAATCGTAATAGTTTTTATGCGGAGGCAAATTTACGGCACTAATATTTTCAGGAAAGTGCTCTTTTAATATTTCTTTATTGCCTAATTGATTAAATAAAATAACTTCAATTTCAAACCACCGTTCAGGCTTCTCAGTTTGAGCTGCTAATACATTATTACTTACACTTGCACAAAGTAAGTTTATAAAAACTATTGAGAATAACCTGACGCTAAGTTTCATTACCTATCCGTTTGTTAGGGTTGATAAAAATTCTTGAATTTCTTGCTTTAGTTCTTCGCTACTAATTGTTTTTGCAGCTTCATTTGCCATTGTTGCATATTCTAATGCTTTAGCATTGTCTTCAAACTCTTGTTGTCTTTGAGCCATTGCAAGATAAATTGAAGCGACAAAGGTATCTAGCTTTAATTTTTCAGCAAGTGCTAGGCCTATTTGATAAATATCCATTGCTTGATCACCATCATCGGTGAAATCTGCTAGTGCTTCCCATTGTAATGGATGATCTTTGGGAGAATCCTGATTAGTTGCACACAGTTTTTGTAAATCACCACAGGCACTATTTCTTGCCTGTCTCTTATACACATCTCCGAGCCCACGAGAC
>CAJXUT010000149.1 GCA_913061365.1 uncultured Colwellia sp. | reverse complement strand
GTGGGCTCGGAGATGTGTATAAGAGACAGCCATTATCAGCTGCTTTTTTGGCATCTGAATTGTTACTAAATTTTTCTTGGCTCTCTTTTAACGTTTTGCTTGCGTAATTCGCTTGCTCTTCGTCAATCTCTGCAACATTTTTTCCATCGATATCTACACGGAATGCACCTAGCTTAATCGCTTTAAGGTAACGCCAGCTGCTAGTGTAATGTCTTAATGCTTGACGTAAACGTGTTTTACTTACAGTTTCATCATCAGTTAATTTTTCAGATAAATCTTGAAAAATCCCTACTTTTAGAGGTTTAACTGCTCCTTTAACAGAAAAACATTCAGGAAATTTCTCTGTTAAGTAAGTAATAATATCTTTTGTGCTTATTCGTTTAATTTCAGTTTCCATAAATACAACTTTTATACAATTTTAGTTAAATAGGTTAAATTAATAATCTTCTCGTTGAAGGTGCTGTTCTCTATTATCAAGAACATGTCTGCACCATTCATAAATATCAGCAGATTCTATGTCAGGCAAAGCTTCTTGCCCAATCCAAGCATCCCAAATTAAAGCTAATAACTGCTCTAATATTTCTGTTTCTATATCATCTTCTGCTAAGTCATACATCGTATGATAAAACTCATTTATATGCTCAGCGACAATTTCTTCTTCTCCATCCCAGTCACCAACAACGGCTTCAGAGACAAGATAATCATGTATTACAACAAATTCTTTCATTTTAACTGACTCTTCTCTAACAATTGTTCATGTTCAGTTAAATTTTGCTCAAATATTTGTACGATAGCTTCTAATCCGTTTTGATCATTCTGATCAAAACGCTTAAATTCTGTACTGTCAATATCAAGCACGGCTATTGTATCACCCTTAAGTTGTACAGGAATAACAATTTCTGAATTACTCGCAGCATCACAAGCTATATGTCCTTCAAATTGATGGACATCATCAATACGTTGAGTTGTATTAGTTTGTGCCGCAGTACCACACACACCAATACCCAAAGGAATTCGAATACAAGCGACTTTTCCTTGAAATGGTCCTAGCACTAGTTGGCCATCAAGCACTCGGTAAAAACCAACCCAATTCACTTGTTCCAAGGCGTCAAAAAGTAACGCTGAAATATTTGCCATATTGGCAATAGGATCTGCTTCATCAGATATTAATGATTTCACTTGAGCAGATAAGTTTTGATAAAACTCAGTTTTGTCATTCAATTGTTTAGTTTTGTTAGTCAATTATAATAGCCGTAAAAAAAAGATATATACTAAAAACGCATAACATACATTGAAAGCTGTTTGAGTTAAAGCTTTTATCTGGTCAATGTATCAATTTATTGTATTACTTGCTCTTCAATTGAATATTTAACCAAAACACCAGCATGAATGAACTGCTTATCAAGATTATAGTTTTGTTTACGTTGCATTTGAGTTGTTTCTTTCACTGATATTAATTTACCCAGAGTAACCTTTGAATAACTTGCAATTTTGATGGCTTTATCACGAGCATTTAATAACGCTTTACTTAACGCTTGCTGATAATATTCATCGATTGTTTTATCTGAAATTATTTGAGGATAAATACCGTCAAAGCCTAATTTTACTATTTTATTGAGAAACTGATCATAATTTTTAGACGTTGGAAAAATGATTTCAATAACTCGACTCAACTCTAAATATTGTGGCTTAGTTATATTTTGATTAGTTAAAGCATTGCCTTCAACATAAACTTTATTATGTTGCTTATTAGAAAAGGAGGATTTTCTAAATTTATGACCCGTCTCTACACCTGAAACAACAATAGACGGCTTTGCTTCAATTATCGCTACAGAAATCTGAGATGAATGAATATCAGGTAAACTTATATCAAGATTGGTTGCAACTTGAATTACTTGATTAGTTTTATGCTCAACAAGGGTTCTAATTTTATCTGCAAACTTACCTCGTTCTTTAATAAAAACGGTAATGGCATAGTTATCAGGTAAAATAGCCACTTCTGCTTGACCATTAACTTCAATAGTTGAAAAGTTACCACTCAAAGTCATACTGTTAGCTGGTGTAATAAGTATACTGACAGCCATCAAACTTAAAAGTAAACACATCAAAAGTTTAATCATAAATCACCTCTGAGTGGTAATTATAGTATTATTTAATCTTGTTCATTTGCTTAAAGCGTGATTTTTCACTTTCAGAAGCATTCTGCCACCAGTATTGTAACATCGTTAGTGCGTTAACCTTGGTAGTGTTTGATGCGTGCGGTGCACTTACCCCAACAATTGCGCCTGTTGCAGCTGATTTTGATATACCTTGGTTTGAAGCAAGGGCATTAACCGCTTTATCGACTTCTCTAGCCAACTTGTAATCTGAAACTCGCTCTAACGATAGTTCAAGTTGATTATTTCGAGCATCAACTAATTGTAACCGTGGCGATTTTGCAAAACGTTCTGCTGCTGCTAAATCATTAATTTTAGCAGTAGTTAATTTAAGTTTCTCTTGATCTGTGATGGTAAACTTGATGATAAAGTTTTGTGATTCAACAACTGCATCTCCAGCAACAATTAAATCTTCAAATACATCTTTATATCGAACAACTAACGCATGAGTGCCTTTAGCAAGTTCGAAGGTAGATTCATTGTCTAACAAGCCATTGTCGATCTCTCTATCATTGATTTCACTAACAACCAGATTATCGGATACATTAACAGTTGCTGCTAATGCTTGGGTGGATATTGCACTTACTGAACTGCAAATTAATAAAGCAGCCAGTGATGATAACTTGAAAGACCTAGTCAAAATAAAAATCCTTAAAACACGTTCATAGAAATATATTAGTCTCTTTATAAACTGACTAGGTTGTAAAGCAAAGTAAAATAATAGAAAAATAGCCTAAAGTACTAAAATACCTTTATTAAAGGCTAAAATTGCAACTAAAAGCAGTCACCAGGAATACGTACCCAACCTTCCATCAATACACGAGCACTTCGGCTCATACTTACTTTTTTAACTGTCCAGTTGCTATCAATACACTCAGCTTCTGCACCAACTTTCAATGTACCTGATGGATGACCAAAAGTTACATTGTCTTTATCGCCCCCACCTGCAGCTATGTTAACCAGAGTACCAGGAATTGTTGCGGCAGTGCCAATGGCAACAGCTGCAGTACCCATCATCGCATGGTGTAATTTACCCATAGATAATGCACGTACGTGTAAATCAATTTCATTTGCAGCAATGTCTTTACCACTTGAAGAAGTATAAGCTTGTGCTGGAGCAACAAATGCTACCTTTGGCGTATGTTGACGAGATGCTGCTTCAGAAATATCCTTAATTAGCCCCATTTTTACAGCGCCGTAAGCACGAATTGTTTCAAAACGAGTTAATGCTGCTTCATCACCATTTATTGCTTCTTGTAACTCTGTTCCAGTGTAACCAATTTCATCCGCATTTAAGAATATTGTCGGAATACCCGCGGTAATCATTGTCGCTTTAAACGTACCAATATCAGGTACTTCTAAATCATCAACTAAATTTCCCGTAGGAAACATTGCTTCACTTGGATCAACCGGTGCGACGAAATCTACTTGCACTTCAGCTGCTGGAAAAGTTACGCCGTCAAGCTCAAAATCGCCAGTTTCTTGTACTTCACCATTCGTGATTGGCACATGAGCAATAATTGTTTTAGAAATGTTTTTTTGCCAAATACGTACTTCACAAATACCATTTTCAGGTATTCTATCTGCATCGACTAAGCCTGAGCTGATAGCAAAAGATCCTACCGCAGCAGTAAGGTTGCCACAGTTACCACTCCAATCAACAAACGCTTTATCAATAGCAACTTGACCAAATAGATAATCAACATCATGATCAGCAACATCACTTTTGGCTAAAATAACAGTTTTAGACGTGCTTGACGTTGCGCCGCCCATACCATCTGTTTGTTTACCGTAAGGATCTGGACTACCAATAACACGTAATAACATATTATCGCGTGCTTCACCGGGCACCTGACAACGCTCTGGTAAATCGGTTAGGTTAAAAAACATGCCTTTAGATGTACCGCCACGGATGTACGTAGCTGGAATTTTTACTTGAGGTACGAAAGCCATATGCTCTCTCCTTTACTTTGTTTTGTTAATAAAA
Source organism: uncultured Colwellia sp. (assembly GCA_913061365.1). Taxonomy (GTDB): domain Bacteria; phylum Pseudomonadota; class Gammaproteobacteria; order Enterobacterales; family Alteromonadaceae; genus Colwellia. The sequence goes on along the minus strand of CAJXUT010000149.1, from coordinate 5,701 downwards.
AAGCAGCAAATTAGTTCTCTAAATTGCTGCTTTCAATTACATGATTACACTGGGTTGATTTTCATAAAATAGTTTTAGTGTTTTAACAAGGCTGAAGCGCGGAGTTGACGCACGTCAATGAGCACTTCTAACGCAGCTAAAATGCTAAAAATCAATTATGAATTCGACTCCAAGAAATCAGTGGCAAACTTTTGTAAAACACCACCGCCGTTATAAACGGTAACTTCTTCAGCAGTATCTAAACGACACTTCACAGGAATTTCTACAACGTCGCCATTCTTACGTGTCATAACAACAGTCATCGCACCACCTGGTGCTGTAGTACCGATAACGTCATAAGTTTCAGTACCGTCAATGCCGTAAGTATTACGTGTATCACCTTGAGTAAATTCAAGTGGTAATACGCCCATACCAATTAAGTTAGTACGGTGAATACGCTCAAAGCCTTCTGAAACGATAACTTCAACACCCGCTAAACGAACACCTTTTGCTGCCCAGTCACGTGATGAACCTTGACCATAGTCAGCACCCGCGATGATGATTAATGGTTGTTTGCGATCCATGTAGGTTTCAATAGCTTCCCACATACGAGACTCAGTTCCTTCAGGTTCGATACGCGCTAATGAACCTTGTTTAACTTCGCCATTTGCGTCACGACACATTTCATTGAACAATTTCGGGTTAGCGAATGTTGCACGTTGTGTTGTTTCATGATCGCCACGGTGAGTTGCGTATGAGTTAAAGTCTTCATGCGGCACACCCATTTTATCAAGGTAAGCACCTGAAGCACTGTTTAACTGAATAGCGTTAGACGGTGATAAATGATCGGTTGTGATATTGTCACCAAGTACCGCTAATGGACGCATTCCTTTCAACGTACGTTCACCCGCTAAAGCACCTTCCCAGTATGGCGGACGACGGATATAAGTACTCTTAAGATCCCAGTCGTATAATGGGCTTTCAGCAGGCTCAAAGGCACCTAAATCAAACATAGGTGTGTAGATTTTTTTGAATTGCTCAGGCTTAACAGCAGAAGTTACGATTGCATCGATTTCTTCATCTGATGGCCAGATATCTTTCAAGGTAATATCATTACCGTTTTGATCTTGACCCAATACGTCTTTTTCAATATCAAAACGCATTGTACCGGCAAGTGCATAAGCAACAACTAATGGTGGCGACGCTAAGAAAGCTTGCTTAGCATGTGGATGAATACGACCATCAAAGTTACGGTTACCAGATAATACTGCTGTTGAGTATAAATCACGGTCAATGATTTCTTGTTGGATTTTCGGATCTAATGCGCCCGACATACCGTTACACGTAGTACATGCGTAACCAACAATACCAAAGCCAAGTTTTTCCATTTCTGAAAGTAAACCTGCTTCTTCTAAGTATAGTTTTGCAACTTTTGAACCTGGTGCAAATGAAGACTTAACCCAAGGCTTACGAACTAAACCTAATTCGTTAGCACGTTTAGCAACTAAACCTGCTGCAACCACGTTACGCGGGTTAGAGGTGTTAGTACAAGACGTGATAGCAGCAATGATAACAGCACCGTCTGGCATTTCGCCATTTGCTTCTTGTGCTTTACATGCATCTAAATCTTTAGCGATATCTTTTGATACTAGATCAGCAGTCGCTAAACGACGATGTGGGTTAGACGGACCTGCTAAGTTACGACACACTGTAGAAAGATCAAACTCAATAACACGTGGGTATTGCGCTTCAACTAAGTCATCAGCCCATAAACCTGTATGTTTAGCGTAAATTTCAACTAATTGTACTTGCTCTGGTTCACGACCTGTAAGTTTTAAGTAATCAATAGTTTGTTCATCAATGTAGAACATACCTGCAGAAGCACCATATTCTGGTGTCATGTTTGAGATAGTTGCACGGTCACCAATGGTTAAATCTTTAGTACCTTCACCGAAAAATTCTAAGTATGACGATACAACTTTTTCGTTACGTAAGAACTCTGTAATCGCCAGTACCATATCAGTAGCTGTAATACCTGGTGCACGTTTACCTGTTAGCTTAACACCAATAATATCAGGTAAGCGCATCATAGATGGGCGACCTAGCATTACGGTTTCAGCTTCTAAACCACCAACACCAATCGCAATAACACCTAAAGCATCAACATGTGGAGTATGAGAATCAGTACCAACACAAGTATCCGGGTAAGCAACACCATCACGAGCTTGAATAACAGGTGACATTTTTTCTAGGTTAATTTGATGCATAATGCCGTTACCAGCTGGAATTACATCAATATTTTTAAACGCTGTTTTTGTCCACTCGATGAACTTAAAGCGATCTTCGTTACGACGATCTTCAATATCACGGTTTTTCTGAAATGCGTCAGCATCAAAACCCGGTGCTTCCACTGCCAGAGAGTGATCTACAATTAACTGTGTTGGAACAACAGGATTAACTTTAGATGGATCGCCACCCTGCTCTGCAATTGCATCACGAAGGCCTGCTAAATCAACTAAGGCCGTTTGACCTAAAATATCATGACAAACTACACGTGCTGGATACCATGGAAAGTCAAGCTCTTGCTTAACTTCAATCAATTGCTTTAATGATTCGGTAAGTGCTGCTGGATCGCATTTTCGGACTAATTGCTCAGCTAAAACACGTGAGGTATAAGGTAATTTTGCATAAGCACCTGCGCTTATGTCTTCAATTGCTGATCGGGTATCAAAATAATCGATATTTGCACCCGGCAATGGCTTGCGGTAATCATAATTCATAATTGGCTCCCTAAAAAAAACGAGTCTCAAGCAGCAAAATGCTTTGCAACTTAATACTCGTCTTTAATACTAATATTATCTTTCTGCGATTGGATTTACTTTACGTGGTTCTGAACCAGTATAATCAGCTGAAGGACGGATAATACGGTTATTAGCACGTTGCTCCATAACATGAGCAGCCCAACCTGTTAAACGCGAACAAACAAAAATAGGCGTAAACAATTTAGTTGGAATGCCCATATAGTTGTAAGTAGAGGCATGGAAGAAATCTGCATTACAGAATAACTTTTTGGTGTCCCACATGAACTCTTCACAAGCAACTGAAATATCGTATAAAGACGTATCGCCATTCTCAGCAGCTAGCTTTTCAGACCATGCTTTGATAACGGTATTACGCGGATCAGAAGTGCGGTAAATCGCATGGCCAAAGCCCATAATTTTGTCTTTACGCTCTAACATGGCAGCCATTTGCTCTTTAGCATCTGCTGGTGACTTGAATTTTTCAATCATATCCATTGCTGCTTCATTAGCACCACCGTGTAGTGGTCCACGTAAAGTACCAATAGCACCCGTAATACATGAGAACATGTCTGATAAGGTTGATGCACAAACACGCGCTGTAAATGTAGACGCGTTAAACTCATGCTCAGCGTATAAGATTAATGAAACATCCATTACACGCTTATGTTGCTCAGAAGGCTCTTCTTGATTTAATAAACGTAAGAAGTGACCACCTAATGACTCTTCATCAGTCATACAATCAATCTCAACACCATCATGTGAGAACTTATACCAGTAACACATGATTGCAGGGAATGCGGCTAATAAGCGGTTTGCCGCTTTATTTTGCTCAGAAAAGTCAACTTCTGGTTCAACATTTCCTAAGAAAGAACAACCTGTACGCATAACATCCATCGGATGAGCTTCTTTAGGGATAAGTTTTAACACTTCTTTCAATGCTTGCGGAATATCACGCATAGCTAATAATTCAGCTTTATATTCAGCTAGTTGACCAACATTTGGTAATTCACCATTAAATAATAAGTAAGCCACTTCTTCAAAGGTAGCGTTATCAGCTAAATCTGACACATCATAACCGCAATAAGTTAAACCACTACCTGATTTACCTACTGTACATAAAGAAGTTTCACCTGCGCTTTGACCACGTAAGCCTGCGCCACCAATTTTTTTCTCTGACATAATTTTTTCCTTATTCTTAAATTTTTATATAGGTAAATTACTTATTTTTTCCATCAGCAAATAATGAATCTAGTTTTTGCTCATAATCGTGGTATCCAAGGTAATCATATAAATCCATACGTGTTTGCATGGTATCAACTACTGCTTTTTGGTCACCATCAACAAGAAGTGTTTTATAAACTAATTCAGCTGCTTTGTTCATTGCTCTGAAAGCAGATAAAGGATAAAGCACCATGCCACAACCCCACTCACCTAACTCTTCTTTATTCCATAATTCGGTTTGACCAAATTCAGTAATATTTGCAAGAATTGGAACATCTAAAGCTGCTGAGAAAGCACGGTAATGTTCTTCAGTTTTTACTGCTTCAGCAAAAATACCATCAGCACCTGCCGCTACATAAGCTTTAGCACGTTCAATTGCTGCTTCTAAACCTTCTTGAGCAAATGCATCAGTACGAGCCATGATGAAAAAGTCAGGGTCAACACGAGCATCAACTGCAGCGCGGATACGATCTTCCATTTCTTCAATTGATACAATTTCTTTATTTGGACGATGGCCACAACGCTTTTGTGCAACTTGATCTTCAATATGAACTGCTGCTGCACCAGCTTTTTCCATATCACGAATTGTTTTAGCGATGTTAAATGCTCCACCCCAACCTGTATCGATATCAACAAGTAAAGGTAAGCTTGATGCTGCAGTAATACGCTGTACATCTGCAACTACATCATTTAATGATGTCATACCAAGATCTGGTAAGCCGTAAGAAGCATTAGCAACGCCGCCACCTGATAAATAGATAGCTTGATGACCTATTTGTTCTGCCATCATAGCGCTATAAGCATTGATGGTACCTACAACTTGTAGTGGCTTATTGTTTTCTAGTGCTTGACGAAATTTTGCGCCAGCTGATAATTGACTTGTCATGATATTTCCTCTTAAGACTTAATGAGTTGAACTTTCGTTTTTTCTTTCTGGGGTAGTTCTTGTGCTATTTTGTTTTCTATATTTTTACGTGATGCAGCTATATGACGACGCATTAACATTTCTGCTAATTCACCATCTCTATCTGCGATTGCTTGGATTATCCGTGAATGTTCGTCAAAAGCACGACTAGCTCGTGGGCTATTCATGCCAAATTGACAACGATACATACGGATTAGATGGTATAACTGACCACAAATTAATTCGATTAGTTGTTTATTATGACTACCTAAAATAACTTTATAGTGAAAATCTAAATCACCTTCTTCTTGGTAGTAAGCAACACCGTCTTTTAATTCTTGTGTTTGACTGTGTACATTCAGCATTGTTTGCATGTCTGCAATTTCTTCATCAGACATATTTAATGCTGCTTGCCTACACGCCATTCCTTCAAGTGCTTCCCTTGTAATATAAAGTTCTAACAACCCTTCGATAGAACAATCAACAACTCGGGAACCCACATTTGCTTTTCGCTCAATGAGATGACATTTCTCTAAGCGGTTTAATGCTTCGCGTAATGTAGAACGACTTATCTGATAATGCTTAGCTAAACCAGGTTCACTTATTTTACTTCCTGATGGAATTTCACCTTCAACAATTGCATGTTGAATTTGTTCAAATACCTTATCTGCTGTGGTAACAGCTTGTTGTTGAGTTGGGTTATTTGTCTTCATAAATATCAGTACATCAAGGTTAAAGTTATAATGAATTTCTTGCCGTCGTATTGTCGCTGTCTCTTATACACATCTCCGAGCCC
>CAJXUT010000148.1 GCA_913061365.1 uncultured Colwellia sp. | reverse complement strand
TAAACTCTCTAAACTCTCTAAACTCTCTAAACTCTCTAAACTCTCTAAACTCTCTAAACTCTCTGGTAGTATAATTGAGTAATATTAGAAAAAAGCATGTGAATATTTTAAGAATAGATTGAATTATAATTTTTTCTACTTCTACTTTTAAAGGTAACTCCTACTGGTTCATAATTCCCTTAGTGCTTGATAACTCAAAATTAAAGAGATATTTTGCACATCTTATTTTTTGCATTTTTCTACTGAGTGGATAAGGTTTATGCCATCCAACAAGACAGTGTACTTCATCATTTAGTACTTGTTAGCTGCTCGTTGGGTAGCCTAAAAGGTCTAGTGATTGTTGAGAAAGTACTAATAAATGCATTTTTGACATTGCTTTATTCAAGTCAATAGTGAGTATTTATTTTTGCTGGTTACTGTTCGAGTTAGAGAAAAGCCATCTGCTTTTAGTTGAAGAGTTTTGGTGTTGTAAGTTTTGCTTGTGAATTTAAAAAATCATACCATTCAAAATTGCCACTAATACTAGGTAAGCTCTCTGTATTAATGAAGGAGAAAAATCTATAGGACTTTTCCTAGGTAGTTTGTACAAAACTAATGCATTTATAAGTAGCTTTTCTTTTACTATAGGCTCACTTTTTTGTTCAAAGCAATCAACTAATCTAAGCTGAAATAATCTTTCATGCTCTCTAAATTTAACTTCATTAATTCCTTTAGTCTTTTTAAATTTATTAATTCTCATTTCATAAATAGAGGTGGTATGAAGAAACTGTACAATAAATATTTAAGTTGATTGCTATATATGCTTGTTGAAGAGCTTTTGAAAATTGCAAAAAAACCTAAGGAGCTACGGGCAGATATAAAAAACCTATTAAAGAATACTTTTCTAATACTGAGTTTTTATCTCTTATTACTGCTATTAGTTGTACAAGACATAAGTCTGCACAACTGTTCACATTATCTTATCAAATACTATATTCAACAGCTTGTTTTTGAATATTCAGAAAGTGGAGTGTGATAATAAACATTCTGTGCAGTTATCAGTAACAAAACAATAATGCTTGGATAAATATTCTTCGATACCTGTAATAAGTTTAATTTATTAAGCTGTTACCACCACCACCCTAAATCAACAAATATTAATGAATGATAAAAATATTGCTAATTACTAATTTTAGGTCTATTGTATTATATTATTAAGTAAAAAGGATTTTACATTGAAATAATAAATTTCATGAATATTGTGAACAAGGATGTATCTATGAAAATCAGTCAGTCAAATCAGTCAGTCAAATCAGTCAGTCAAATCAGTCAGTCAAATCGAAAGAACACTTAGTTTTAATCTAAGTGCGTTGAGTTTTTAATTGGTTGCGCTCGATCATGACAGTGACCGAGCGCATTACATTTGCATACGCAAGTGTAATAAGGACGTCTATAATACCGTTTGCTTTGTGATTATACAAACCAATCATAGCTTGTAGTGTTTTGTATCATTAAAGGAAAAGTTATTTATTTAAAAAATAGTTTTGATGAATGAATATTTATTAGCACTATTAGATTTAACAAGCCGTATATTTTATAGGGTTTGCAAAGGTTTCGTTCTAAAACGAAAAGCACCTTATAGTGACAGCTATAAGAAATTTAACTAACGTAGATGTAATAAGGAAAAATTATGCGCGATTTAATGGAACAAGAAATATCATCAGTTTCGGGCGGTTTTAGAGGGACGGGTTGGAAAGTGTTATACAAAGATTCAATTGATGGTGACTCACCTAGTGGTCAATGTAAAGCTGGCAGTGGTGGTAGCAAATCGTCAGCCTCTTCTTCAGATCAAAGTTGCTTTAATAAAGTGGTTGAGGAAGCAGGCCTTGGAGCTATATTTGGAGCGGTAGCCTCAAAAGGAAATCCAATAGCTATGTTCGCTGGAGGTCTAGCTGGAGCTATTAATGCAGCACGCAATTCGGATGAATGTAAAAGCAGTGAGAGTAACCCGTAATATTTAAGATGACTTTATTAACGATTGTTTATGCAATCGTTAATTAATAAGTAAAAAATATTGCAATACGAATAATAGCGATACTCTATAAGTTGGGCTTTCACAAATGATCTATAATAAATTTTACGAAAAACATAATGAAGAATTATCAAACTATGAAAAAAGTATCCGATTTAAGGCTTTTAATCTTGCGATAAAAAGAGGAGGCGTGTATCACAAAAAAACAGTACTTTTTAAATTGATTTTGATGATTATTATAATTGTTTTAGTAAATCTATTTTTGGATCTTGGCATGTGGGGACTAATTAATATAATTCCTCTGTGGTGTTTGTTTGAGTTTTCAATTTATAAAGAAAAACGAAAGTATGCTTTACCTTTGTTGCAACAAGCAGCACTGGATGTTTCGAGGTTTCCAAATATAGTAAAATAAATTTTTACACGGTTAGAATAAATTAAATATACCATGGATAGTTAATGTCACCTCTCTTTCGCCCAGAAGCTTTAATACGCCAAAATGAACGCCGTTTGGGAAAGGCGCTTTTAAAAATCCCTCGGTCATATAGTGTATTTTTATTGTTTTTGCTTGCTATCACTTTATTTTTTATTCTTTTACTTGTTTTGGGCGATTATACTCGCAAGGAAACAGTTTCAGGAACCTTGGTTCCAAGTTCAGGGTTAATGCATGTTTACGCCCCTCGTAGTGGTAAAGTGAGTGCATTATCCATAACAGATGGAGCAAAAGTCAGTTCTGGTAAAAACTTACTTACTTTGCAAAAGGTGACACATTTAATGAATGGTGGTTCTCTTAATCAGCAACAAAAATCATTATTAAATTTACAACTGTTAGCGCTAAGTAAACAAATAAAAAATGAGACACTTTTATCTGAAGAAGTGCAATTACGTCAACAGGCAAGTATTAAAGAGCGTAAAAGTAGTCTTTGGCAATTAGGTAATCATTTAAAATTAGGCCAAGCATTAACTCAGCTTAAGCAAAAGCAATACCAACAAGCTATAAACTTGACAGAGCAAGGACATTTAACAAAATCAGCACAAGATGACAGCTATCAGCAGTTACTGCAACAACAACAAAACCAAGAAAGCATTAAGCAAAACTTAATGGCTCAACAACGTGAGTTAAAACAAATTGAGCATGATTTACTTAAACAACCTTTATTGCTAAAGAAAATCTTATCCCAATTAGAAAAACAACAAGCAGAATTAAACAGACGCTTAGCCTTGTTAAATGCTCAAAATGCAGAGCAATTACAGGCTTCAATTGATGGACATATAACTAACTTGCAAGTACATGATGGTGAGCAAGTCACACAAGGCCAATTATTGATGACCCTATTACCTATCAATACACGACTAGAGGCTGAACTCTATTTACCCAGTCGAGCTGCTGGTTTTATCTCTGCTGAGCAGCAAGTACGACTACGGTATAGTGCCTTTCCTTATCAGCGTTATGGCGTTTTTAATGGCAAAGTGATCGAAGTAGGCAAAGTGGTATTAACACCTACGGAGCTTAAAGGCTCTTTACCTCTTACTGAGGCGGTATATCGTGTAATAGTGCAAATAGAAAAGCAATCAATACATGCATTTGGCACAAATAATCGTTTGCAGCCTGGTATGCGGTTAGAGGCCGATATAGTACTTGATACGATGACATTACTTGATTGGATATTGATGCCTATTTATGCAATTAAAGGACGACTTTAATGGATAACCCATTACATTTATTAAAATTTTCAGGAGCTGGTTGTCTACCTTTAATACTACAAACTGAAGTGGCGGAGTGTGGTTTAGCCTGTCTTGGTATGGTTGCTAGTTTCCATGGATTTCGTACCGATTTACTTAGTTTACGTCATCGTTTCTCTCTTTCAATCAAAGGAGCAACGTTAGAACAATTAATTAAAGTGGCTGATCAGCTTCATTTAAGTAGCCGTCCATTAAGGCTTGAGCTTGAAGAGCTAAATCAGTTACAAACACCTGCAATTTTACATTGGGACACTAATCATTTCGTTGTGCTAAAAAAGGTTAACAGTATATTTGTTTGGATTCATGACCCAGCCGTTGGCGAATGCAAGCTAACGCTTAGTGAAGCCTCTAAGCACTTTACTGGTATTGGACTGGAACTGATACCTAATAAAGGGTTTGAAAAAAAAACCGAACAAGTGAACATGCCACTATCTAATTTTTGGTCACAAGTATCAGGTTTAAAGCGCGTACTAGTCCATGTGTTTTTGTTGTCTTTATTATTGCAACTATTTGTATTAACTAGTCCCTTCTTTATGCAGATTGTGATGGATGACATTATAATTAGTCAAGACTTGGATTTGTTATTTGTAGTTGCCGCAGGCTTTTTTTTACTTGCCCTAATCAGTCAAGCAACAAGCACGTTACGTTCATTGGTGTTATTACATTTAGGTAACCAGTTATCGGTACAGATGACTAGTAACCTGTTTCGACACCTATTACGCTTACCATTAAACTATTTTGAAAGTCGCCATTTAGGAGATGTTGTTTCACGATTTGGTTCCTTAAGCAACATTCAAACACTGTTAACAACTGGCTTAATTTCGGTGTTGCTTGATGGGTTAATGGCAATAACAACTTTAGTGATGATGTTTTTATATTTGCCCTTATTAGCCTGGGTTGTTGTTTCAGTTGTAATTTTTTACGCAATTATTCGAGCTATAGCTTTTGCACCTTTTCGACGATTAAACGAAGAGCAGATTATTGCCAATGCAAAAGAAGATTCAAACTTTATGGAAACTATACGCGCAGTACAAAGCGTAAAAGTTTTTGGTAAAGAAATACAGCGACAAAGCTTGTGGCATAACTATTATGCAGATGTTCTAAATACAGGGATTCGTACAGCAAAGTTAAGCCTAGTCTTTGAAATAACTAATAGTCTGTTATTTGCTATTGAAAATGTTGTGGTGATTTATTTAGGCGCAAAAGCAGTAATTTCTACGGAAATAAGTGTCGGTATGTTGTTAGCTTTTATTTCATATAAAGGACAGTTCACTAGTAAAGCTTCTGCACTGATTGGTAAAGCTGTCGAATATAAAATGCTTAACTTACATTTATCGAGAGTAGCGGATATTGCTATGACTGAATCTGAGATGAACCTAGACGCTGCCCAGCAAGAAATAACATTAAGCGGTCAATTAATGCTTAAAGAGTTATCCTTTCGGTATGATGAAAGTCAACCTTATTTATTTGAAAATATAAACTTCACTTTTAGGCAAGGTGAATCTGTAGCTATTATTGGATCATCCGGTGGAGGGAAAACGACTTTGCTTAAAGTTATGCTGGGGCTATTTCAAGCGAGCAAAGGACAAGTAATGATAAATGGTGCATCAATTGACCGTGTTGGATTACGTAGTTATAGAAATCAAGTAGCGGCTGTGATGCAGGATGATCAATTATTGTCGGGGTCGATGAGTGATAATATTAGTTTTTTTGACGAACAGGTAGATCAAGCATGGCTTGAGCAATGTGCAAAATTAGCGGCAATTCACGATGAAATCATTCAAATGCCGATGGAGTACAATAGCTTGGTAGGAGATATGGGCACAAGCTTGTCTGGCGGACAAAAACAAAGAGTATTGCTAGCCAGAGCATTATATAAAAAACCAAAAATATTGTTTTTGGATGAGGCCACTAGTCACTTAGATGTAAAGCTGGAATCTATTGTTAATCAAGCAATTAAGCAGCTCAATATCACCAGAATAATTATAGCGCATCGACCAGAAACTATCCGTAGTGCTGATCGGATCGCTCAATTGAAAAACGGTAACCTTCACGAAGTACGGCTGAAAACTAGTAAACGTAAAGTTGCATAAAATTAATGTGTATTATTTAGTAAGAGAAATTATGAAAAATAATAGTTTAATAGGTGTCTTGTTACTTGTTATTGCTACAAGTGCAAGTTTCTGTATTTCAGCTCATCAAACAGATATCATCAAAAGTCCAAATGACACTCGAATATATGAAACATTTACGCTTGATAATGGTATGGAAGTTTTATTAGCCTCTGATCCAGGTTTGACGCAAGTTTCGGCCAGTTTAACGGTAGGAGTCGGTCAATATCAAGACCCTGTTGCTCAACAAGGGCTTGCACACTATTTAGAACATATGATTTTTATGGGGTCAGAGCAATACCCAGAGCCTAATAGTTTACGTAGCTTGGTGGAAACTAATAATGGTGTGCTTAATGCAATGACCTATGCACAAAAAACCAGTTTTTACTTTCGCATTGCTAGTGAACAATTTGCTACTGCTTTGAGCATGTTAAGTAATGCAATTCAAGCTCCTCTTTTATCGAAAACCTTTGCTGAAAAAGAAATCAAAGCAGTTGATGCTGAATGGAAACTACTCAAACAAAATAACGTATTTTCTATTTCAAGAGCAAATGCCATGACAGCATCCGATAAACATCCAATGCGAAAAATGGGTATTGGTAATTTAACTACACTTAAGAATAAGAAAAATTCAAATTTACATGCAGAATTAAAACAGTTTCATCAAAAGTATTACTCAGCCAACATTATGAAACTTGCCTTGGTTGGTAATCAAGACTTATCTGCGTTAAAAAAACTGGCCGTGAAATATTTTAGTACTATGGTCAATAAAAAAATAGTGCGCCCCACCACTTCTGAATTGTTTTTTCGTGATGAGCATCTAAAGAAACACATTTTTTTAGATGCTCAGTCACAAGAAAATATTCTAGGCTTGCAATTTCCTTTAGAAAAAAATTCAAATGATTGGATGGAAAAAAGTAATGAGTATATTCATTACTTACTAACGTCAGAAGCGCCCAACGCCTTGATTTCAAGCTTACGTGAAGCGGGGTTGATAGAGTCGATGCAAGCTCTATTTGACTCGTCTAGTTATGGAAATGATGGTACAGCATTTGTTCAGTTTAGCCTTACTGAAATGGGAGACAAAAACCATAACAAGATATTAGCAGCATTTTTTAAATATTTAACATTGATTAATAATCATGGAGTAAATTCGAATTATGCAATTGAATTGAAGAATATATTAGATAATAAATTCTATAATTTTTATGAGCCTACAGCACTAAGCTTGGCTAACATGTTCAGCAGCAAAATGTTTGATATGACCGTGGAAGAGGTCTTAAGGTCTGAAACATACTTTTCCGGATTAGATGAAAACGCTGTTAATAAGGTGCTTAAGCAATTAACGCCAAAGAAAATGAGACTTTGGCATATAGGTGGGCAGCAAAATGCGGAGACCAAACTAGAGTTTGCTGAAGGTTCATATCGAATAACCGATATCAGGGACAAAGATTTAAAGCCATGGCGTAATTCGAATATGGTATTAAAATTACCTCCTATAGCGAAAATAGATAATATTAATGAGATGGATAATGTTGTAAAAACTTTACATAAGCCTACATTCGTTGTTGAAGAAGTGGGAGTTCAGGCATTGCTTATGCATAGTGAATATTTTTCAAATAAGCAGGGGGTAACGGGTATTACTTTACAAAGTGCTTTATATCAAAAAGATGTTAAGCATCATGTTATGACAAATGTTCTATTATTGCTGATAAATAATGGTTTACAGAACATGATTCAGCAAGCTAGCCAAAGGCATCAAGTATATATCAACGGCTCCCAAAATCAGCAGGGTGATTTAACATTTTACTTTTCCGGAATCACTAAACGACACTCTGACTATTTATCTAAACTATTGACTCTATTTAAAGAGGTTAGGTTTAACAAAAAAGATTTACAAAATGCTTTAAATTCGTATAGCGCGATGACTACAGGTATTCACAATTCAATTCTGCCTATGCAAGCTAATTATTATTCGAACGTATTACTAAAAACCCCCCCTTTTATTTGGAACACAAAAGAAAAAATAGCGGTAATTAACACTTTATCATTAAAAGACTTAAGAAAGTTTCAAAAGAATTTGGTTGCTAATACTTACATAGAGCTATTCTCTTTTGGTAATTATACTGAAGCAGAAACCATAAAAATGGCGAAAGATTCACGATCTTTATATGGAAACACAACACTACCTACAAAGCTTCTACACAAAGTAAAATTTAAACCTGAGCCACATACGGCATGGGACTCGCAAAAGCTAATTAAACAAGACCATGTAATGCTTAAAGATACTTATGTTTACCCAGAAGCTTCAAATAAAATAGCCGTTCAATTGAAGTTATTAAACCAACTTTTTACAGGACCATTTTTTAAAGAGTTTAGAACAAAACGCCAACTAGCTTATGACATTGGTAGTTATCAGGAAAATATTTCTCAACACCCTGCGCTTACTTTATATATACAAAGCTCTAATACTGATCTAAAAACATTGAAAGAGCAGTTCATAAGCTTTATTGAACAATTTAGAGTTACTTTCTCAAAAATAGATGACAGTAAAGTAGAACAAGCTAAAGTTTCTATGGTTAATGCTATTGAACAAAGACCGCAGAACATAAACGTAGAGTTTAATCGATATGTTAGTGATTGGTTAAATGGAAATTATAAGTTTGATTCTTATAAAAATCAGATACCATTGTTACAAGAGACTGATAAAGAGGACTTACTTGCTTTATATACTTCAATGCTCATAAAGGGTAACTCAGCAAATGTGCTAATTCAATTAAAAGGGAAAGACTTTCGCGATACCGACTTCTTTAACTGGAATTGATGAACAGTTGTAATTCTCCAAAATAGTCAGTAAAGTGCGATGTTTTTTATTTCTGCGAAGCGGGCCAAAACTATATCAATGTAAACTATAGTTATCTGTGAAAAATACCTATATCTCTAAACTTTTATATATGGATAAAGTTAAATTTAATGTGTGCAGATTAGTTTCGGGGTGTTTTTACCATGTAACAGTTCAAGTCTGCGAAGGCCCACCATTTTCATTACTAAAGATGCACTTAGCATCTTTTTTATGTCTAAAATATAAAAGCCTACACTGAAAACTTGATGACATGAACAGTCTAAACATGACACTTATGTATAGACTCATCTAAACTCTTTTAATTTCCAATGCTGCTTTATGATTACTATTCAGCATACTTTGAGAAATTCTTTATTACATAATCTTTAAATGCTTTTATACGAATGGGCTGGTGTTTATCTTGCACATAAACTAAATATAATGGTGTAGGTTCTACATGCCACTCAGTAAATAGTGGCACTAATAATCCTTTTTTGAGTTCTGCTTTACAATATAACTCTGGAACTCTAATTATACCTTGTCCAGATATAGCCGAAGAAATCATAATTCTGCCATTTTTACAGGTAAGGCTACCGTCAACAGTCACATCAGTTCTTTTACCTGTTTTATGATTGATAAATATCCAATTTTTTAAGCTTCCTGTGATACATTTATGGTGAATTAACATATTAGGTTTATCTGGTTTACCATATTTTGCTATATATTTAGGACTCACATAGGTGTTTATATTTATATCTATTAGTTTTCTTGCGATAAGTGATGAATCTTCTAATTCACCCATACGAAAAACAAAGTCAAACTCCCCTGAGATGAGATCTACCCGCCGACTAGAGAAATCTAACTCAATAGTAATATCAGGGTGTTCATTGATGAAGTCGTTAATTAGAAAAGCTATGATTTCTTCAGCAATATAGCCGCCAACGCAATTGATACGAATATTGCCGGATAAAGTGTCTGCGCTATCAAGAACTCGATCAACCGCTTGATATATCCCATTGAGTGAATGTTTACAGCGTTCGTAAAAGGCAGCTCCTTGAGGGGTTAGATGCTGACTTCGAGTTGTTCTTACTAATAAACTTACGCCAAGGCTGGATTCTAATTGAGCTAACTGCTTGGAAATATGCGATCTTGAACACGCCTGTCTCTTATACACATCTCCGAGCCCACGAGACGT
>CAJXUT010000147.1 GCA_913061365.1 uncultured Colwellia sp. | reverse complement strand
CACTATCCTCTTCGTCGGCAGCGTCAGATGTGTATAAGAGACAGAAATTGTTTATCTGCTACATATCACAAAATGGTCAAATAAGATGTTTGTAAAATTGTTAACAGAAATGTTTGGTAGTCGTAACGATAGATTATTAAAACAAATGGGCAAAGAAGTAAAAAAAATAAATGCATTAGAGCCGATTTTAGAAGCACTAAGTGATGATGAGTTAACAGCCAAAACAGCAGAATTCAAAGAGCGTTTAGCCAATAATGAAACATTAGAGCAAATTTTACCTGAAGCATTTGCTGTCGTTCGAGAAGCGAGCAAACGTGTTTTTAAAATGCGTCATTTTGATGTGCAAATGATTGGCGGTATGGTACTTAATCAGGGCAAAATTGCTGAGATGCGTACTGGTGAAGGTAAAACGCTTACGGCAACACTACCTACATATTTAAATGCCTTAACCGGTAACGGCGTTCATGTTATTACCGTGAATGATTATTTGGCGACACGTGATGCTGATTGGAGTCGTCCATTATTCACTTTTCTAGGTATGACGGTTGGCTGCAATATAGCAGGCATGGCACCAGAAGATAAACAAGCAGCATATCAAGCCGATGTAACGTACGGTACTAACAACGAATTTGGTTTTGATTATTTACGTGACAATATGGTGTTCTCTCCAGAAGAACGCGCTCAGAAAAAATTAAACTTTGCTATTGTCGATGAAGTTGATTCAATTCTAATTGATGAAGCACGTACTCCGTTGATTATTTCAGGACAAGCAGAAGATAGCTCAGAATTATATAAAGCAATTGATGTTATTGTGCCATCGCTTGAAGTTCAAAGTGAAGAAGATAAAGACGAAGAAACCGGTCAATCAGAAGGGTTTGTTGAAGGTGACTACACCCTTGATGAAAAAGCTAAACAAGTTTATTTAACTGAACGTGGCCAAATTTTAATTGAAAACATCATGCGTGAAAAAGGCTTGTTAGAAGAAGGAGACACTTTATTCTCTGCAAGTAACATCACCTTGTTACATCACGTTATGGCTGCGTTACGAGCTCACAAATTATTCACTAAAGATATAGATTACATCGTAAAAGAAGATGAAATTGTTATTGTTGATGAACACACCGGCCGTACAATGGAAGGTCGTCGTTGGTCTGAGGGGTTACATCAAGCAATTGAAGCAAAAGAAGGCGTTAAAATTCAAAATGAAAACCAGACGCTAGCTTCAATAACTTTCCAAAACTTCTTTAGAATTTATGAAAAATTGTCAGGTATGACAGGTACAGCTGATACTGAAGCATTTGAATTTCAGCATATTTATGGTTTAGAAACGGTGATTATACCAACTAACCAACCTATGATTCGTAAAGATTTATCTGATTTAATTTATTTAACTGAAGAAGAAAAGTTTGAAGCGATATTAACTGATATTAAAGATTGTGTTGAACGTGGTCAGCCGGTCTTAGTAGGTACTATTACGATTGAAACGTCAGAGCTTCTATCAGGATTTTTGAAGAAGGCTAAGATCAAGCATAAAGTACTTAATGCTAAATTTCATGAACAAGAAGCTGAAATTGTTGCTGATGCCGGTAAAGAGGGCGCTGTAACTATTGCAACTAACATGGCTGGTCGTGGTACTGATATTGTACTTGGTGGTAACTTAGATGCAGGTATTGCTGCTTTAGCTAAAGGAAATAAGCAGCCAACTGAAGAACAAATTGAGAAGTTTAAAGAGAAGTGGAAAGTTGATCATGAACGTGTTCTTGAGTTAGGTGGCTTAAAAATAGTAGCTACTGAGCGTCATGAGTCTCGTCGTATTGATAATCAGCTTCGTGGCCGTTCAGGTCGTCAAGGTGATGCTGGGGAAACACGCTTTTATTTATCAATGGAAGATCCGTTGATGCGTATTTTTGCTTCTGAGCGTATCTCAAATATGATGCGTAAACTAGGGATGGAAAAAGGTGAAGCCATTGAACATCCTTGGGTAACTCGTAGTATTGAAAATGCTCAACGTAAAGTTGAAGGTCGCAACTTTGATATGCGTAAACAGTTATTAGAGTATGATGATGTAGCGAATGACCAACGTGGTGTTATTTATGAGCAACGTAATGAGTTACTTGATGAGTCAGAAATTGGTGAAATAATAAATGCTATTCGTTCAGATGTAATCACAAGTATTATTGATCAACATATTCCACCACAATCATTAATTGAAATGTGGGATATTCCAGCTCTTGAAGAACAACTTAAGGGTGAATTGAATACAAACTTGCCTGTAGCACAATGGCTTGAAGAAGATAAAAACCTTCATGAAGAAAACTTGCGTGAAAAAATCATAGCTGAATTTGAGCAAGTTTATAAAGACAAAGAAGAAATTGTTGGTGCTGATGTATTACGCCAGTTTGAAAAAGCGGTTATGTTGCAAAGCTTAGATTCTCATTGGAAAGAACATTTAGCTGCAATGGACCATTTACGTCAAGGTATCGGCTTGCGTGCTCATGCTCAGAAAAACCCTAAACAAGAATATAAACGTGAATCGTTTGAGTTATTTGCAGAGATGTTAGATCACTTAAAATATGATGTTGTGGGTATTTTATCTAAAGTTCAAATTCAAGCTGAATCTGATGTAGAAGCGGTAGAAGAGCAACATAGAAAATCAGAAACGCCAAAAGAGTTCCAACATCAAAGTACTGATGCTCTTGATGATAAGCCTAAAATGCCACGTGTTGGACGTAATGAACCTTGTCCATGTGGATCAGGCAAAAAATACAAGCAATGTCATGGTAAATTATCTTAATAGTTAACTTTGTAACTTAAAATAAATAGCGATTAGCCCAACACTTATATTAAGTGTTGGGCTAATTTTTTAGTATTTCCCCCTCCTAATTGGAAATGAATATCTATTAGCACTATGTCAGAATCTGTCCACGTTGCGGTTGGTGTTATCACCACTATCGATGCATCTCAGCAAACACAATACTTTCTTACTAAGCGTCTTGATAACGTACATCAAGGAGGAAAGTGGGAATTTCCAGGTGGTAAGGTAGAAGAAGGTGAAACGATCGCTCAAACACTTGCTAGAGAGCTGAAAGAAGAAGTTAGTATTGAGATCTTAAGCTGCCAGCCATTAATGGTAATTAAGCATGATTATGGTGATAAAAAAGTGTGTTTAGACGTTTTTATTGTTGATAATTATAATGGTGAACCAAGTGCCCAAGAAGGGCAGCAAGAAGGCTGGTTTAAATTGGAAGAATTTAAGGAACTTGATTTCCCTAAAGCAAATGAAGCTATTATTGAAAAATTATTTAATTACCCACTTTAATCATTAAACTGAAGTGTAACAGGCGTTATTCAGGCTCAACAAAAAATTTATTATTCAATAAAAACTCATCTTCTAATGCGTCAAGCATCTCTTCAGTTAATGCGGTTTCACTCGGTATTGGCTGAGATATTTTATGGCTTTCGTCAGCCCACTCACCTAAATCTATTAATTGACAACGTTTAGAACAGAATGGTCTAAACTCACTTTCTTTACACCAAATTACTTGTTTTTCGCACTGAGGGCAGGAAACTTCTAGGGTCATATTGTTTTCAAAATTCATAAATATTAATAACGATTAGTATAACGTTAATATTAAGTGAGAGAAACTAGTTAACACCGAGCTAGTTCAAACTGAGTTGCTTGGTTTGAATAACGTCGTCCACTTTTTTCACAAGGCAGCATAAAGCGAATAGAATAGCGAAATTTATTACCACTTATGGTTGGATAATACTGAGCAGAACGGTTGATTTTAATGCGGAGTAAAAGAAGACCTTCTCCACTATCTTGGTAGAAGCCACTCTCTGTTTCTATGGGTTTAAATTCTGCCCTTTGGCGTATAAATTTCAGCACTAAAGTAAGTGAATGTTTAATGTGTGTTAATAAAGATAACCAATGCTTTATTTGAGCAGTAACTTGTATCGCTGGTTGATGAAGCCAAAATTGTAACTGCGGGAGATCAAAACTTGAGTTTCCACCCTGTATAGCAAAACGCTGCTTTAAACTAGCAAGTAGCTTGTCTTCTTTGAGTTGGTACCATGTTTGATTATTGGTCTTTAACTGGCAAGTTAATGCCACCGTTTCACGGAGGTTATTTTCTAAGGCACTGTTATCAATATCAGGAGCTTGAGACCATACCACTAGATTTTGCTGCAGTTTTTCTAGGTCTTTGATTAATTCACCTTTAATATCGCTACGTTCTAAGGTGTCAATAATGGTAAATAAGGCATTAAAAAATACTTGATGGTTTATTTGAATATCAGAATCTGCACAACTATGAGCTTGAACAAATAATTGTTCGAGCTTTAAATAGTTACGAATGCGCTCATTAAGCGGATGTTCATATAATATCGCTGTCATGATAAAACTTTGGCAAATTAAATATACAGATTTTAAATGTAGGCTTATAGTAACTATAGATAATTAAAATGGCGAATTATTTATACATTATTTGTAGCCATTAGCTATTTTAAAATTTTTTGGAGCTGTGAGGTGAACCTAAATGCTACGTAATATATTTAGGGTTTTACTGCTTTAGTTAAGTATTGTTGGTGTAATTTATTAACCATGTCTCTAGCTGCTTCCAATGTATTACTGTCGTTATTTAATAAGTCATCAGCATGTGCTCGTTTAACTTCTCGACTTGCTTGGCTATCAATAATGGCTTGTACTTGTTCTATGCTATTATTATCGCGTATAGTCGTTCTATCTATTTGCGTTTGCATAGTAACATCAATAACAAGGGTTCGATTGACTAATTTTGTTAAACTATTCTCAATTAATAGTGGTGCTACTAATAAACAATAAGGGCTTTGTGCATCTTTCAGTTGCTTCACTATTTGTTGTCTAATAAGAGGGTGAAGTAGGTTATTTAACCATAACTTATCGTTATCATTACTAAAAATTTGTTTACGAAGTAGTGCTCTATCAAGTTGCCCATTAGCTTGAATGAAGTGCTTACCAAAATGCTCGCTTATTTGAATAAGTGCGGGACTTCCAATAGCAACAACATCACGAGCAACAATATCAGCATCAACAATAGCTATGTTATGTTCAGCAAACATATTTGCAATGGTTGTTTTTCCGCTACCAATTCCACCCGTTAAACCGACAATATAATGAGACATAAAAACCTTAACTAATTTGAATAATATACCATGACCAGATCCCTTGCCCCCACAGAAGCGTAATCCAACCAGCTACAGCTAAATAAGGGCCAAATGGTATTGCTTGCTCACGTGTGTGACTTTTAAATAATATGAGTGAGATGCCAACAATAGCACCAACCACAGAAGCCATTAATATTAAAATAGGAAGCAATTGCCAACCAAGCCATGCGCCAAATAGGGCAAATAACTTAAAGTCACCAAA
This sequence comes from uncultured Colwellia sp., assembly GCA_913061365.1. Lineage (GTDB taxonomy): Bacteria > Pseudomonadota > Gammaproteobacteria > Enterobacterales > Alteromonadaceae > Colwellia. Next base: position 4,575 of record CAJXUT010000147.1, on the reverse strand, counting down.
CCCCATGCCTTCCTTTCCTGTTAATAGTTTGAATAGCCAAAAAACACCAAATAGACTCATATAACCAGTAGCTGCACCAATAACAGCATCGCTAAGAGGTACAAAAATCCCATTAATATTTACTAATAAACCTAGCCATAATAGTGGCATTACAAGTTGATCAGGTAGAAGCATATGATCAATGTCGATAAGGGTTAAGCAAACTAAACCCCACGTAAGTACGAGTAATAATAATGTCTCGATAGAAACGCCAAACTTAATTGCGATAACTAAACTTAATAATGCGGTGACTGCTTCAACCAAAGGATAACGTATAGAAATTTTATTTTTGCACTGGCCACATTTCCCTTTAAGAAATAGCCAACTGAGAACAGGAATATTTTCATAAAAGCGAATTTTGTGTTGGCACTTAGGGCAAGTTGAGTCGGGTTTAGATAAAGTTAATTCTGTAATTTCTTTAGCGGGAACGTTTTTAACTTCATCACTTAAAAACTCTCTACACTCAAGATACCAATTGTTATGCATCATTTTTGGTAAACGATAAATAACTACATTCAAAAAGCTACCGATACACAGAGAAAATATAAAAACAGTCAGATAAAAGGCAGTAGGATATTGCTGAAAAAAAGCTAGGGTTTGCTCAAACATAAAGTACTCAAAAAATGTATTAAAAAACTCTTAAGCTAAATATGATTTAAGAGTTTTTTAATCGATAACAATAAATAAAACGGATTAGAAGGAATAATTAAACAACCATCCCAATTTGGAATATAGGTAAATACATAGCAATAATTAAGCCGCCAATAACTACACCTAATACGGCCATAATCAACGGTTCTAATAGTGCTGTTAAATTATCAACAGCATTATCTACTTCGGCTTCATAGACATTTGCAACTTTAGAAAGCATATCATCAACAGAGCCAGATTCTTCACCAATAGCCACCATTTGAATAACCATATCAGGAAATATACTACAATTTCGCATGGCTAAATTCATTTGCATACCTGAAGTCACCTCTGCACGTACTTCGAGGATAGCATCTCTAAATACCGCGTTACCTGCAGCACCAGCAGCGGAATCTAGAGCATCAATTAATGGCACACCTGCGGCAAAGGTTGTTGATAGAGTACGGGCATAACGAGCAACAGCAGCTTTTTCGAGTAAATCACCAATAACAGGCAATTTTAGTATATTTTTATCAACTTGATCTCGTAACTTGAGGCTACTTCTATGTGCTCGCTTAAACAAATAAATAAAAGCAAAAATAGCACCTATTCCTAAGTGCCAATAAGCAACCATAAAGTCGGAAATACCGACAACAAAAAGGGTAAAAGCAGGTAACTCAGCACCGAAGCTATTAAAAATATCTTGGAATACAGGAACTACAAAAATTAATAATATAGAAGTAACAATACCGGCAATGATTAATACGGCAATGGGGTAAGTCATAGCTTTTTTAATTTTTGCTTTTAATGCTTCTGCTTTTTCTTTATAAGTGGCAATTCTATCGTAAATTGTTTCTAATGAACCTGACTGTTCGCCAGAAGCTACCAAATCACAATAAAGATCATCAAAATATCGAGGATGATCTCGCAAGCAGTCTGATAAAGGTATGCCTGAAGAAAGCTTATGTCCTATTTCGCCTAATAGTTTTTGCATGTTGCCATTACTATGGCCTTTACCTATCATTTCTATGGTTTGCACTAAAGGAACGCCTGCTCCTAACATTGTTGCTATTTGTCGTGATATTATTGCTATATCACTTGGGGTAATGGCTTTGTCGCCACCCAAACCGAAAAGTGGTTTAGCTTTTTTCTTTACTTTACTTGGTGTTATTCCTTGCTTACGTAATTGAGCCTTTAATTCAATAATGCTATTAGCTGATAGTTCACCACTAATTTTTTTTCCTTTTCGGTTAACCCCTTGCCAAGTAAAAACATCTAAAGCTTTTACTTTTGGTGTCTTTTTCTTTGCTATTTCCGTTGCCATACAAATCCTAACTTATTTATTATGCACTGGTTACGCGGTTAACTTCTTTAAGGCTGGTCATGCCATTCATTGCTTTTATTAGCCCCGATTGACGTAAATTGTTATAACCTTCTTTTTGACACTGTGCAGCGATATCAAGTGAATTGCCACCTGCCATAATAATAGATGAAATTTCGGGACTAATCTTGATTACTTCATAAATACCTACACGGCCTTTATAGCCGCCAGTACATTGTTCGCATCCAACAGCTTTAAATAACTTTATCTCACTTAGCTTTTCATGTGGAAAGCCTTGTTCAACTAATTGTTCTTCGGTAAGTGTTTCCTCAGTTTTACATTTTGGACATAAGCGTCTTGCTAAACGTTGAGCAATGATAATGGTAACAGAGCTTGCAACGTTATAAGAAGGAACACCCATATTGAGTAAACGGGTAAGTGTTTCAGCTGCTGAGTTGGTATGTAGGGTTGATAATACTAAATGACCTGTTTGTGCGGCTTTAATTGATATTTCAGCAGTTTCTAAATCACGAATTTCACCTACCATAACAATATCTGGATCTTGTCGTAAGAAAGAGCGCAGTGCACTAGGAAATGTTAAGCCAGCTCTATTATTAATTTGAACTTGGTTAATACCTTCAAGGTTAATTTCTACAGGATCTTCTGCGGTAGAAATATTACGCTCTGGTGTATTTAAAATATTCAAACCAGTATACAAGGAAACCGTTTTCCCTGAGCCAGTTGGCCCTGTTACGAGAATCATTCCTTGCGGTTGGTCTAATGCCGACATATATATTTCTTTCTGCTCAGCCTCATAGCCAAGCATATCAATGCCTAACATCGCGCTAGAGGAATCAAGAATACGCATTACTATTTTTTCGCCCCACATAGTAGGCAGGGTACTTACACGAAAATCAATAGATTTTTTCTTCGACAGGGCTAGCTTTATTCGCCCATCTTGAGGAACACGGCGCTCTGCTATATCAAGTTTTGACATGACCTTTAAGCGAGCAGCCATACGCGAAGATAAACTTACAGGTGGTCGAGCAATCTCAGATAATATGCCATCGATTCGAAAGCGAATGCGGAATGCTTTTTCATACGGTTCAAAATGTAAATCTGAAGCCCCCTTTTTTATTGCATCAAGAAGAATTTTATTGATAAAAACTACAATGGGGGCATCGTCTTTATCATTTGTACTATCGTCTTCTTGATTCTCTTCCTGAACCTCTAAACCAGAAAGCTCAGCTGCATCAATATCTGTAATATCGAGAGCATCACTTTCATCTTCCAATACTTTCTCTATACAGTTTTGCAACCCTTGTTCATCAGTTAAAACTAACTCAGTACTAAAGCCGGTATTAAATTGAATTTCTTCTAGGGCATCAATATTGGTTGGATCTGACATAGCAACAAATAATACTTTTCCACGTAAAAATAGTGGTAAAGCATTATGTTTTGTTATTAATTTTTCGTTACGTACGCCTTCGGGAACTAGGTTGGTATCAAAATTTGTCAGTTGAATGTAGGGATAGCCAAATTCATAGGAAAGAGTTTTAGCAATGGCTTTGCCGTTAATATGCTGATCTTCAATTAAAAAGCGAATAAAAGGTTTGCTATTACCAATATAGTCAGCACAAATATCATCGATGCTTGCAATGGGAATTAACTGTTCTTTAGATAAAGCAGATAAAACACTTGATTGTTGGTGATGTCCTTTCATAGCTTTTTAACATAACCTTTTGAATAAAAACAATGAACTCGTTGTATTTTAGTTTACCGTAAATTTGGCTAAAAGAACAAAAGATTATGTAAGCTAATACTAATAAATGTTGTTCTGAAAAAAGCAGATGATAATATTTACACATAATTTGCTCATAATAAAAAAGCCCCTTACGGGGCTTTGATAAAAATTTTAATTCATTATGAATTTTATTTAGCTTTACACCAACCATTAGTAAGACAGCTTGGAGTAGTCGTTGAAGTGATAGTCCAAGATAACGGTGTGCCTGTTGGTGTAGCAACCATATTTGCACTATCAGTTGCAGCTGTCGATGTAGCCGTAATCACACCAGCAACAATTGTCATTGTATCTAAGTTTCCATAAGTCCCTGTCGTTACGGTAGCAGGGATTCCTCTATATCCAGCTGCGCAATTAGTTAATGCTCCCTCGGTTTGAAAACATAAATCAACTGCTGTTCTAGCAGAACCTACCATAGATACTACCTCAGCAAACTTAGCTTTTTTGGTGTAATCTTGATAAGCAGGCAACGCGACTGCAGCTAAAATACCGATAATCGCCACAACGATCATTAATTCAATTAGAGTAAAACCTTTTTGGGCTTTGTTAGTCATTTTGTTCATTGTGTTTAAATTTTTCATAGTAATGGTTCCATCAATTTCTACGGGGGCTGCAGATAATATGCGACATTTTTTCGTAAATGTAAAATAATGTTGCGTTTTTTTGTGCTTTTATTCGTTTTTCTTACTTACATTCTAAATACAGTTAATAACAATGAGTTTTCTAACATTATATCTGTCTCTTATACACATCTGACGCTGCCGACGAAGAGGATAGTGTAGAT
>CAJXUT010000146.1 GCA_913061365.1 uncultured Colwellia sp. | reverse complement strand
CGAGATTCCTCTACGTCTCGTGGGCTCGGAGATGTGTATAAGAGACAGTTATTAAAGAATACGGATGAAAGTATTGATAAGTTGAAAAAGTTGCAACTTTTTGGTCTAAATTTTTCTTTAGATAACTTTGGAACGGGGTATTCTTCACTTGGACACTTAAAAAGCCTTCCTATCAGTGAAGTCAAAATAGATCAGTCATTCGTTCAAGATATTATTGATGAACAATCAGACTTGATTATGGTTAAAACAATAATAGATTTAGGAAAAAACTTTGGATTAAACGTTGTTTCAAAAGGGATTGAAAGCAAAGAACAATTGAAGGTTCTAACTGTACTCGGTTGTGATCTTTATCAAGGTTTCTACTTCAGTAAACCCATTGCTATAAAAGACTTCTTACGATTAATTAAATAATTACCTGCATAGCTTAACTACTACAGGTAATACTTTATTTATTATTTTCAAGAAGAGCTTATAGGCCGTTATGATATTGTATATTAGTCGATTCGGGCACTAGCTTGTTGAGAGATGTTTGAATATTCACTTGGTTCTCTTCACAACTTTTATCTAGTTTAAGTAACTGTTCAAAATGCTCAATTAGCATTTTTTTATCAGGTGAGGGTTTGTCCCCTGCGCCTATATTTGTTAAATCAATCATAAACCCATCAAATAGCTGAGCCAAATCATTAATAATTTCCATATTTAAAAATTGGTCATTATTATAAATGCTTGGATAACCGGCTTTTTGTTTATCTATTGCAAATGAAACCCCTTTAAGGTTTGTGATACTAGTAGACTTATCACAAGAAAGCATACAGCCATTATCGATACGTGGCTTTTCACATCCAACACTTTGTTGGAAAAAACACTGTCTACTCGTCATCAATAATATCGGATGATAGATGCTATAAAACAACTTAAAGTTTTCAGGTCGTGCAATGGTTTTCATTTGTTGATGATTTATTTCATTTGAAATAAAGGCACCATCACAATTAAATGATTCTTTCAAGGCTAATAAAGCGTAGGAATTAGTGGTGTTTAGGAAAGGCCCTGCAATCCACTTAATGCCCAACTCACATGCTCTATTGGCAATACCTGTATTGTTGGTAACAATCAATTCAGGCTTCACTTGTTCTAAAATATTTAAAGCGGCATCAAAGTCTTTACCAATTAATACCGAAGGAAACCACGGAATGAGTCGAGGGTTATCATTTAAAAAGCCAACGTATTTTGTACAACCACGTTTATATGCGTCAGGTAACTTGAAGTAAATATCAGCATCCGTTATGTTGGCTAGATCTATGTCAGATTTTTCACAGATTAATATCGATAGTTTTGCTTTTGTATTAGGCTTAGTTTTTTCATCTTTATTGTTAAGCTTTTTAGGATGACGTAGTAATTTAGGTAGTACCACTTCAGGAAGAACAGCTACATTGTTATTTAATAATGAAGATAATTCATTTTTAAGCGTAGTAAGGTTGCTAAATGGGATGCTCATACCTTCTGCTATGCTATCAAGGTTTAATTCAGTTAGGTTGAACTGTGAATTATTAAATCCTTTAAAACGTTTTTTGATAGCATCTTTATCAAGGCAGTTCTTTGCATTGGCCACAAGTAAACTTTGTGTATGAAGAACAAGCACTTTATCTTCAATAGTTGTTTTGCCAGCAGAATATTGTTTAGTAGTTGCAGTAAGTGTTAATGGTTCACCAATAACACCTGAAAAATGTAGGCTAAGAGGAAACTTTTCAATACTTAAGTGTTTTATCTTGTCACTCACATCCATATTGATCTTAGTTTTTTCTTCACTAAGATTTTCTTCTACTTCATGAATCTGAACAACAGAAATTGCATTACTTTGGTCAATGGCATGGTACTTGGAGTTATCTCTTGGGTTTTCAATAAACATGGACTGATTCAAATCACCACGTAAAAAAGCATTAGTTAGATCGCGATTAAACACTTTATAAAGTCGTTCACCACTTTCTAGTAATTCGCCTGTTTCAATAAAACCGTCAATTTGTTTACGGAAACTATCTATAACGGTATGTACGTAACTAGCACCTTTTATGCGACCTTCTACTTTAAAAGAGTGTACACCCGCTTCAATTAATTGAGGTAAATCGAAAAATGCTGAATTATCTTTAATATTTAATGGGAAATTGTTGCCCGATGGCGTTGTTTCATATTCTTCACGACAAGCTTGACTGCATCGTCCACGGTTTCCTGAATTACCCACACTTGCTGAAGTTGAATAACATAAGCCTGAAAAAGCAACACACAATGAACCATGAACAAACACTTCGGTTAGCATGTCGTGTTCTTGAGCAACTTTGGTTACGGCGGAAATTTCTCTCAAGTTCATTTCTCTTGATAAATTAACTCGCGATGCACCTAATTTTTTAAGAAAAGGAATTTGTCCGATATTGTGTGTTGTTAATTGGGTAGAAGCGTGAACGTCTAATGTAGGAAAGTGCTTGTTTAAAATGTAAAGCAAACCTAAATCTTGAATGATAACGCCGTCAAGCGTGGTATTCACTAATTTACTTAGTAGTTTTGCAAGTGACGTGAATTCACGCTCTAGTATTATAATATTTAAAGTTAAAAATATCTGGCAGTCGTATTGATGGGCAAGTCGAATAATGCCGACCAGTTCATCAAAAGAAATATTAGCGGCACGATTTCGCGCGTTAAAGGTGTCTAATCCGCAATAAACAGCATCAGCTCCCGCAATGATTGCTGCTTTTATTGCGTCTATATCGCCACCTGGGGCTAATAATTCAATGTTAGAATTCATTTATACAACTTTGGCCAATATTTAAGGCAGTTAAATTTCAAAAGGGGGATTTTACGCATATAGTTGTTTCCAATCAAGGCGCATTTCATACATAAACTATGCAGGGAAGGGACTATATATTTAGCAAGATAATATCATTAGAATTATTTGGGCTTTATACTTAATGAAAGATAACTTTTAGTGGTAATGTTTATCAATACCGAAAAATTAATAGGATGAAATACCCTTAATGAGTTGTGAAGAGAACGCTTTACCCATTTTATATTCGTTGAGAAACTGCCCTTATGCTATGCGCGCTCGAGTTGCTATTTTTAAAGCGCAGCAAGTTGTTATCCTACGGGATATTGTATTAAGTAACAAGCCAGAGGAGATGATAATAGCATCGCCTAAAGCGACTGTGCCTGTTTTAGTTTTGGCAAACGGCACTGTAATAGAAGAAAGTTTGGCGGTTATGTTATGGGCTCTTAATGAGACAGATCCTGATGACTTATTACAAAGCCAGCATGAACAAAACTTAACAGAGATGCTTAAATTAATTAAATGTTTTGATGATGAATTCAAAACGTGTTTAGAGCAATATAAATGTGCCAAGCGTTATCAAGAAAATAATATTACTGAGTGTAGAGAACGTTGTGAGCTGTTCATTAAAATACTAGAAGAGCGTTTAACAATTAATAGCTTTTTAATGTCTAAAAAAGAGAGTCTTGCTGATATTGCAATACTCCCTTATATTCGTCAGTTTGCTCGAATTGAACGCCTGTGGTACTTACAATCACCTTATCCTAACGTAAGACAATGGCTAAATAATTACTTACAAAGTCCAATGTTTACTAAGGTAATGGCAAAGTATCCATTATGGTTAGATAACTATGAAATCGTGTTGTTTGGTGAAAAAAAGAATAAAAAATAAAAAACAAACTCGATGTTTGTCAAAGAGTTTGTTATTAAAAATTCGCTTATTGTTAAATTAAACTTGTTAACATGTCTTCAGAGTAACTTGTTAAAGGTTCATTTTTTCGTACCTTTGCAACATAATCAGGATTAGCAATAAAGGGTCTGCCAATAGCAATAAGATCAAATTTATTATCATTTATTGCACTACTTCCTGTTTCTGCAGTATAACCTCCTACGCCAACAAGCGTATTATTATAATTTGCCCTAACATAACTTGAAGCACTACCACCTAAATAATCAAACTCCATACTATCGTCAAATATTCCAATATGAAGGAAGGCCAAATTTCGTTTTTCTAACTCAGGTAAAAAATAATCAAATACAGCGCGATCTTGCTTATCGCCAACAATGTTAAAATAAGCACCCGGAGAAACTCTTAATGCCGTTCTGTCAGCACCTATTTTACTGATAATTGCATCTACCACTTCTAATGGAAAACGAGCCATATTTTCATTACTACCACCGTATTCATCATCACGACGATTACTGTCATGATGTAGAAATTGGTCAATTAGGTAGCCATTGGCACCATGAATTTCAATACCATCAAAACCTGCACTAATCGCGTTTTCAGCAGCTTGAGCATAATCAGCGACTAATGTTTTTATATCTTCAATAGTGACAGCTTTAGGAACTTTAAAGGTTAATTCTCGCATTCTAGGTACGGTTCCTTCAATGCCTATCGCTGAAGGAGCTAATACGGGAGCATCATCGTTACCATTACCGTAGAAATAGGGGTGAGCTACTCGGCCAGTGTGCCAAAGTTGCGCAAAAATTTTGCCGCCATTTTTATGTACAGCCGCAGTCACTTTTTTCCAGCCCTCAACTTGTTCTTGAGAAAATAAACCGGGAGTATTGGGATATCCCTGCCCGTCAGGGCGAATAATAACTGCTTCAGATATTATTAAACCGGCTTCTGCTCTGCGGGCGTAATATTCTGCCATTACTTGAGTAGGTACTAAATTATCATCTGCCATGCAGCGTGTTAATGGTGCCATTAAAATACGGTTATTTAAATTAATCGTGTTGTTTAATGCATAAGGCTTAAATAGATTTGCTGTCATGGTGTTATTCCTTTTTGAATGTTCGTTCAAGATACTCTTATTTGAATGAGCGTTCAAGTTTTATTTTTGAATGATTGTTCAAATAAAGGTATCATCAGCAAATATACTAATAAGCTAAGGGGGTAAATAAATGCGCAATGCTGAGTTTGATAAAGAAAAAGTATTGAGATCTGCAATGAATGCTTTTATGAACAAAGGTTATGCTAATACCAGCATGCAAGATCTTAAAAAAGCAACAGGCTTACATCCCGGCTCTATATATTGTGCTTTTGAAAATAAACGGGGTTTATTACTTGAAGCACTTGAACAATACCGTTTAGACAGAAAAGCAGAGTTTGATAAGTTTTTCTCTGCGACAGAGCGAACTATTGATAATTTGAAATCATATCTTGATAATGTTGTTAATGAATGTGTCAGTTGTGATAATACACAAGCGTGTTTATTGACTAAAGCTTTGAATGAAACGGCAGAGCAAGATGTTGAAATACAGCAAATTATTAGTAACAATTTATCTATGTTGCAACAAGCATTCGCTGATAAATTTGAACAAGCAAAAAATGAAAAGGATATCAGTGCAGACAAAGATAGCGAGCATTTAGCCAGATATTTTTTAATGGGAATATATGGTTTAAGAACTTTTGCACAAACTCACCCTAAGCCAGAAGTGTTAACGCAACTTGCCGAGCAACTTTATCAAGATGTATTAAGATAAGACATAGTTTAATTTCACTTTTTAGCTTACTTTTTTAAATACTAATACGCGGTTGTTTGCTGGCATTTCTATATCTTCTGCTAAAGATAAGCCTGCTTTTGTAGCCAATTGACAAACTGCTTCAAAATCACGAATACCACTTTTTTCATCGCGGCCTTTTAGCCAAAGGTCAAAGTTAGCATTGCTTTCACTGGTATATTTACCGTGGTAGTTAAATGGCCCGTAAATACAGAGTATACCGTTTTGGCTTAATTGTTTTCCTATCAGCTCAAAAAAATTGTGTACTAGTGACCAACTAATAATATGTAAGGTATTAGCAGAATATATAGCATCTACATTTTCTCTTAATGGTTGAGTAGCGGCTAAATCTATCGTTAATGGTTGTTTAATGTTTGCAGAAGGAAAGTCTGCTATCCACTGATTAATACCAGCATGATTGGTGGCTAAATCACTAGTTTGCCAAGTAAGAAAGGGCAACTTCTCAGCAAAGTAAACTGCATGTTGCCCTGTACCAGAGCCTATTTCTAATACCTTGTTTTGTTTCGCAAATACGCGAGATAATATATCGAGTATGGGGCGTTTATTGTTTTCACAGGCTTGTGAAAATGGTTTTGTCATTGTCTTTATCTCATTTTAGTTATTTTAGTTATTTTAGTTATTTTAGTTACTAGTTTGATCTTTAAACGGTAAAAATTGTTGGCAATGTTTGAAGTAGCTTGCCATTTGTTGTTGTTCTTGCAGACAAAAATTTTGTATTGCAGCTCTAAATCCTACGTGCTTTATCCAATGATAAGAATGAGTTAATACTGGTTCAAAACCTCGTTGTATTTTATGCTCACCTTGAGCGCCGGGGTTAAACCTTTGTAGCTTATGCATAATACAAAACTCAATTCCTTGATAGTAACAAAGTTCAAAATGAAGATTGTTGTAATTTTCTGTGCAGCCCCAGTAACGTCCATAAAGCTGATGTTCGTCGAAGAAAAACCATGAGCAGGCTACATCTTTGTCATTAACACTGGCAATGACTAATAAAATATTATTAGGAAGTGCTTTTAATATGTCAGCAAAAAACTCCACAGTTAAATGTGGAGAGTGTCCGCGCTTTAAGTATGTTAATTGATAAGTTAAGTAGAAAAAAGATAGCTCTTGCGGACTGATATCTTTTCCTAAAACTTGTCGTACTTTTATTGACTGCTTAGTTATAGATAAACGCTCTTTTTTAACATTTTTTCTTTTACGAGCAGTGAACCTCGATAAGAAATTATCAAAACTATCATATTGATAATTATGCCAATGAAATTGAACGGTATTACGGAGAAATACGTTGTTGTCTTTCAAAAATTGTTCATCAATTTCTTGTGCATAAAGAATGTGCCAACTACTAAGATTTTCCTCTTGGCAATGTTCACTTAATATAGGAAACACGTCAGATAAGGCTATGTCATTTGTAAGTATTTTAGATGTGGATATAGGCGTTAAAGGAATGGTTGCGACGAGTTTTGGATAGTAAGATTCATTATGTTTTTGATAAGCATCAGCCCAAGCCCAATCAAATACATATTCCCCCCATGAGTGTTGCTTTATATACATAGGAAGAACTGCTTGTAGTTTGTCGTCCTTTGAGTACAACAAATGATGTGGTTGCCAACCGGTTTTACTACAAACTGATTGACTATTTTCTAACATTATAAAAAAGTGATAATTGTTAAAGGGGGAGTCAGAGCTTGCCAATGATCGCCAAGTTAATTCATCAATTTTGTTAATAGTGTTGGCAAATTCAATTTTCATAAAACTAATTTATACAATCCTATTACAAAAGACAATTAATGTATTTTATAAAAGATATTCCCTAAACTATTATCTGTAATAGTTTAGGGAATATTGCTTTTGATAAACAAAAAAGCCTGAAACAAGTTTAGTTTCAGGCTTTATTATTTAAGCTATAAGTGTATTAAATGAGATTATTTAAAATCAGATAATATATCGTTAAAGCATTTAGAAGGGCGCATTATATCAATAACTTTTTGCGTGTCTGCTTTGTAGTAACCACCAATGTCAACTGAATGCCACTGATCAGATATTAAATCACTTACAATAGTTGCTTCATTATCAGCTAATGACTTAGCTAATGGTGCAAAGTGACTTTGAAGTTCAGTATCTTCAGTTTGCTCAGCTAATGCCTTAGCCCAGTAAAGAGACAAGTAGAAATGACTTCCACGGTTATCAAGTTCACCTGATTTACGTGATGGAGACTTACCATTATCTAATAACTCAGCCGTTGCTTGATCAAGTGTTTTTGCTAGTAATCTAGCTTTAGCGCTATCCTTCTTAATACCTAAATCTTCAAAAGAAGCACTTAACGCAAGAAACTCACCAAGTGAATCCCAACGTAAATGGTTTTCTTCAACAAGTTGTTGAACATGCTTAGGTGCTGATCCACCTGCGCCAGTTTCAAATAAACCACCACCGGCCATTAATGGCACAATAGATAGCATTTTGGCACTTGTGCCTAGTTCTAAAATTGGGAATAAATCAGTTAGGTAATCACGTAAGATATTACCTGTTACAGAAATAGTATCACCGCCACGTAAAATACGCTCTAGCGTATAACGCATTGCTCTGGTTTGTGACATTATTTTAATGTCTACGCCAGTTAAGTCATGATCTTTAAGGTAAAGGTTAACTTTCTTGATTAACTCTGCTTCATGTGGACGGTATTCATCTAACCAGAATACTGCTGGTGTATTAGATAATCTTGCACGGTTAACGGCTAATTTAACCCAGTCTTGAATTGGTGCATCTTTAACCTGACACATTCTCCAAATATCACCGTCTTCAACGTCCATTGACAACAATACTTCGCCTTCATCATTAACAATTCTAATGCAACCATCGCCTTGCGCTTCAAATGTTTTATCATGTGAACCGTATTCTTCAGCTTTTTGAGCCATCAAACCAACATTTGGCACTGTACCCATGGTTGTAGGGTCAAATGCACCATGCGTTTTACAGAAGTTGATAATTTCTTGGTAAATTCTAGCAAAAGTACTTTCAGGCATAACCGCTTTAGTATCTTTTACTTTACCATCTGGTCCCCACATTTTCCCGCCAGCTCTAATCATTGCTGGCATAGAAGCATCAACAATTACTTCGTTTGGTGTATGTAGGTTAGAGATACCTTTTGCTGAATCAACCATGGCTAATTCAGGACGTGTTTCATAACAAGCATGTAAGTCAGCTAATATTTCTTCGCGCCATGATTCAGGAAGCTGTTTGATTTTCTCAAAGATGCTACTCACACCATCATTTGGATTAACGCCAAGCTTATCAAAAGTTTCGCCATGCTTAGCAAATAAATCTTTGTAATAAACTTTTACTGCGTGACCAAATACAATAGGATGCGATACTTTCATCATGGTCGCTTTTACATGGAAAGAGAACATTACGCCTGTTGCTCTTGCATCTTCCATTTCTTCTTCTAAGAACTCACACAGATCTTTTTTGCTCATAAACATACTGTCTATGATTTCACCTGCTTGCAGTGCTGTTTCTTCTTTTAATACAGTAACGGCACCGTCTTCTTTAGCAACAAATTCAATTTTAACATTACAAGCTTTATCCATCGTCATACATTTTTCACTGGCATAGAAATCGCCTTTATGCATGTGTGAAACATGAGTTCTTGAAGCTTGGCTCCATTTACCCATAGAATGTGGATTTTTCTTAGCAAAGGCTTTAACCGCAGCAGGAGCACGACGATCAGAGTTACCCTCACGAAGTACAGGGTTTACTGCACTGCCTAATGCTTTAGCATATCTTGCTTGAATTGCTTTATCTTCGTCTGTTTGAGGTGCTTCAGGGTAATCAGGGATTGCGTAACCATGTCCCTGTAACTCTGTAATAGCATCTTTAAGTTGAGGAATTGAAGCACTAATGTTCGGAAGCTTGATAATGTTAGTGTCAGGAAATTGAGTTAAAGCGCCTAACTCTGCTAACGTGTCTGGTACTTGTTGTTCTGCAGGTAATAGATCGGAAAACCCAGATAAAATTCTAGCTGCAAGAGATATATCTTTTAGTTCTACATCTATATCTGCTGATGCTGCAAAAGTTTTGATAATTGGTAGTAACGAACAGGTCGCTAGCAGTGGTGCTTCATCGGTATAGGTGTAAATAATTTTTGAACTCATATTTGTAGCATCCTTTGTTTTTTGTTAATTCTAGCCGCAATAATGTCATAACCTATTGAACATAATGTCACCTCTAACAACAAGACGTGGTTCATTATGATTAATAGAGATTAAATTTTTACCTTAAAAACTTTTTAAGAAACTGTATTTATAGAAAATTTATTAAAAATTAATTTAAGATGATTGGATCATATAAATTTTGTTTTAGTGTTATTTTTATTCTGTCTCTTATACACATCTGACGCTGCCGACGAAGAGGATAGTGTAGATCT
>CAJXUT010000145.1 GCA_913061365.1 uncultured Colwellia sp. | reverse complement strand
ACGAGATTCCTCTACGTCTCGTGGGCTCGGAGATGTGTATAAGAGACAGCTATTAAATAATGAGATTTGCGACAGCAAATGAGATTTCTAGCCATGAAATGAAATGGAGATGTTTACACAACACTCACTTCTGCCACATTGTGGTCGTAATCTTAGACTCTTGTTATGCGAATTCCATGCGATACTCTTCAAGAAAGATGCTATTTGATAATAGAATAAACACTTTGATCCCATGAGAACTGTACATCTCTTCTCCCCAGGTTCTTAATGTAGCTAGCGGCTCATCCGTGTCCATATTTAACTTATACGATTCAATTTCTAATACTTTAGATAAGTGGTTTAGCTCCAAGAATTTATTTTCAGAGATGCAAGACTGAATTTCCGAACTTAATAAATCCGCTAAACGCATTGGCGATTTTGATATTATTTCAGGAGAGTGCCAACCAATATCACTTCCTGTTCCAGAGAAGGAATAATAATGGTCATGGGTAGTTACTCTTTCATGAGGAATAATTGAAATATGATCTTTTAAAAATGGAACAAACCCAATTGTAGAGACCCAATCGTTGCGGTGTAATCGATAGCTTTTGTAGAGAAAAGGAAAGTGATGATATCTATTTACACTGTCAAACAGCGAATCATAATAACTTTGCTTATCCAAAGCTAAAGGCGCTACATAAAACGCTTGAGAACATCGCTGGTTGGCATACTCTAACAACACATTGTGTTGCAAATCATTAGCTTTCAGTGCCTTTTTTCTCAAAGGAAAATACAGTGTTGGATCATCGGACAAACCATGATGTTGACGAAACTCACGTATATCTTCTAGTTTACTACGATTCTTTCTAGTTGATACAGGTACTTGCGAAGCAGAATACAAACCTTCCGATTTTTTAAATTGCATTAAAAATGCAAAGCCACAATCATAAAACTTTTTGTCTGCACCAGTTAGTTGTTCATTAACATCATGTAATCTGAATGGAGCATTTTTAGATATCCATCCAAAAAAACTCGCAACATCTGACTCTACCTGAGCCTCTGACAGGTTTGATTTTATTTGATACTTGGGGACCATGTTGTAGATCTTCCTTGTTTATTATTCGCATAACGCCGCGCTCTGCTGCAAATTTGGAGCGCAGCGGAAAATTTGTCCGACAGCAGAGCTTTGTTAAATGCTTGAGATCAGGAGTTTGAGATCAAACCCATTAAACTTATGATTTGGCCAATGCTCTACAACCAAGGCAATTGTCTTATCCTCAACTTTCTCAGAATATGAATTACAACCTGAAATAGCACTTTTCATACCATCGGATAAAGGTAGGTTTAAGCTAGAGATACTCAAAGCTTCTGCCATAGCCTCTAACTTTTCACATGCCTGATGGGTTCTGGAAGCATCATTCACGTTCACTTTAAGCTTCAGTATTTTTGCAACGTCTTCAGAACCTTTAACATAATAAGCGATATTGTCCGATATAATACCATCGCTAAATTCTTCCATTGGGGATGATGCAAGCCATTCTTCTTCGAAAGATTTATTATAGAATCCTGTGCTCAGCCCTTCGTTTACGAGAAACTCTTTAGCTTTGTAAGGGCTCCAACCATGCTCTTTTGGCACTTCCTTTGGATTTTTCTCAGAATATCTCACTTTAAATATATATTTAAAGGTATCAATCAGATCCGAGTGTGACTCTATGTTTGCTTTGGCGACTTGAAATGACCATCGATCAAGCAGACTGAGCCGAACATTAAACAATATAAATGCATAGAATTTAGCAGCATATCTATGGAACCGGCTTTGTATTGAAAACCTTAGACGAACAAAGACCTGCTCATATGTTGAATAAACCAACATAAAGAAAACGAATGGTAAGTAACAGAGAGTCAGCAATGGTGGAACAAAGAAGTCGTACGCAGTTTTTTCTTTCCCAAATTCACCAAAATTAGTTATTAACATGTACAAAGTGTAAACGATTAAGACTACCCCGAAAGAAGATAGGCAATATTCTAGAAACACCTTTACCTGATGATGTTTTCTGTCGGTTTCAGCAATAGCAAGCATAGCTCCCAATAATACTAAAAAAGGAACTAGCAGAACCTCGACCCAAAGAGTAAAAGTATATACACCAACGACAAATTGAAGAATCGCTAGTAGTTTCAAGTTATCTATAATTGAATGCTTGAAAAAATGCTTATCTTTTTTGATTTTTTCAAGCTTAAATAGCGAGATGAAACCAACAGAAACGCACCAAAAAACAGTGTTTTTTAGCTGTTCAAAATTCCATAGCCCCAAATCAGAAAGCCAGTAAATGACAATTGCCATGTAAGCAACCATCAAACAAAGGACGGACATTATTTGTCGAACAAATAAAGCTGCCATGACGCCTTTGAAGGCGTTTCTGACCTCTGCCATTTTCGAGGAAGAAAAAATGTAAATCGAAATTGCCAGAAGCCATAACGCAATTGCAATTTCTCGATTATTTAGAATATCCACGAGCTTCCTTGGGCATTTAACAGCTTATTGAACACCGTTTTGGTGGTTTATAACACACCAAAACGGCGTATATTACATACCCTGATAATTCCACCAATAATTACCTTTGTAAACAAGTAATTAAAATAGCTAGGAATCAAGCAGGTTATTTTACCCCAAAATGGCCTTTAATAATGTTATCGGACAAAATTAGGCTCCTACATCAAAGATGCAGGAATAAATTAAACTTTATAATGTCTGCTTATCGCTCACAGCGGACTTAAATCACATCAAATTGAACGGCAGCTAAGAGCTTACAACGGACGTTTGATATAACGGTTTTTTAACTTCGGCTAAGCGCACTTACTTATCTTTATTTTCTGATGATTTATGAAATTTGTTCTAATTTTCTTATGACTGCTGACGCAAAATCTTCATTTTATTTGCTTTAATCTAGCTGCAGGCCAGAAAACTATTAAACAAGAATTCTCATAGTTTGTAACGATCCACAGATTGAATTCAAGTACGAAACCAGACATTAGCCTTAACTTATATAACGACAAGTGATTCGACAAAACATAAACTAGCATCAATAACTTTTTAAGATTTTTTAGTTTATAAAAAGATGCTCGCTTACCTTCAATTTACTAGTCAAAAAATCAACCCATTAGTTAATTCTGTCCCTTACAATAAAAATCAAAGAGCTTGATAAACTATGTGTGGCTTAAGTTAACTTAATTTGATATTAATAGAGCCAAGATAAAAACGACCCGTTAGGTCTATATTAAATTGTTATAATCCAGTGCAATAGGAACCAATATGCAACTATCCGATGAACTAGTAAAAAGTGTTTTTGATAATATTAAGAATTTTGTTCTTTCCTCAGTCGTTATAGCTATCTCAGTAATTATTTTGCGAGATAATTGTGCAGGTAATGGGTACATATATCAGTACATAATTGGCTCAATTACTTTTTTAGCTGGTATAGGTTTATTCGCTTTTACTCTAAGTGATGCGTGGAAAAAAATTGATTCTGTTATTTCATGCCTATGGATTAAGCTGCCAGCCCTTATTATTTATGCACTGGTTGCAATAGAGTTCATCAGGGTTTTATGGGTTATGAAAATGGACTTATAAGTCCTTCAAAAAGACTAAATAGCTGATCGTTTACTCGTGCCTTGCGATTTTCGGCCAACAATTATTTACCTTGTAGTAAGAGGTTAACGTCAATAGCCTTTGAGCTGCCTTTATTTTCTAATTATGAATGACAATTTACTTACTAAGAGGCTGATTACTGAAAGCCTCTCTAAGATACTTTCATAAGCTTACAAAGGTGATAAATTTAAAGAGCATCTTAAGCTTTATGCTCTTTTGAAAACACCTGAACTAGAAATAGACGGGAGCGTTGCTATTATAAAGGTAACTATCATCACCAAAGCTATGAGATATAAACTATCCGCCGTTAATATATTTGCACTTATATGAAGTCCCAAATGTGCAGCTAAATAACTTTTGGTGAAGACTAAACTACAGAAAAGCATTCCTGCTCCTAAAACAATACTGATTATTGCAATAAGTATTGCTTCTAATTCTACAAATAAAAATAAAAACACTGGAGAAGCACCAATCATACGGAGTAGCTCTATTTCTCTAGAACGTTCCCTGATTGAGGCAAGTAACATAGCACTAACCCCTAAACACGCTGAGATGAGGACTAAGTATGAAACTAACAGTAAGGTGTTTTCTAATATTGTCATCATTTGCCAGAGTTCTGATAAAGCCACCCCAGGTAATATTGCTAATAAAGGCTCTTTTTTATCATGATTAATTTCACGCTGTAGACGAAAAGTAGATATTTTTGACTTTAGGCCTACCATGATTGCAGTAATACTTTTAGGTTGTAAGCTTGAGAGTGAATCTACTACTGGCATGTTATGTGTGTGATTGGCTTTACTTACAACCAATTTATTTTTTAGAGCTTTTAAAACGCCCTGCTTTGGTACACCTCTAGGCTTTTGCCAATTTACATGCATGGCTTCAATTCCCTGTAAACTCACATGTAACGTATGATCTATAGGCGTTCCTGTTGGCTTTAAAATACCAACAACGGTAAATGGCGTACTATCATGTAAGGCAAAACTTGTTTTTGCTATACCATGAGCTAAAACAAGTTTATCGTTAAGTTGATAACCTAGTTTTTTGGCAACGTCGGCACCTAAAACCACATCAAAAATATGATTGAATGGTTTTCCTTGTTCAAAAGTTAATGAGTGCTGTTTACCATAGCTAACATAGTCAAAATACGATGTTGAAGTACCAAGCACTCTATAACCTTTGTGTGAGTCACCAAGAGAAATAGGAACTGCCCACTTAACCTTGTTATTATTTGAAATTTTTTCAAATGATTGCCAGCTGATATTGTTAGTTGGGTTCCCTATTTTAAATACCGAATAGAGTAAAAGATTTAAGCTACCTGTTCTTGCTCCTACAATAAGGTCAACCCCAGAAATACTTTGAGAAAAGCTTTCCTTCGCTTGATGACGAATATGCTCTACACCAAGCAATACAAATATGCTGACCGTCATGGCTAATATTGATAGCAGAATAGAGCTTTTACGGTTTTGTAGGCTTTTAATCGCGAGCTTTATTAACACGATATTTTATCTTCCACTTGGTTAAAATCTTGTATTGATTCGACATGGTTAAAATAATGAGCTAACGACATATCATGGCTAACAAACAACAACGTTATATCCTTATCTTTCACTACCGACATTAATAGTTTCATAAACTTATCACGATTATCTTTATCCAGTGATGACGTTGGCTCATCAGCAATTAATAACTTAGGCTTATTAATTAGAGCTCTGGCAATAGCGATACGTTGTTGCTGACCAATACTTAACCTGCTTACGGGTTGTTTCCTGTCGGCTTCCGGTATATTTAAGTTATTCAATAACGCGGTAATCTCTTGCTCAAGTGAAGCAGAGGATGTTGTATCAGCAAAATAACTTGCAAGTTGAATATTCTCGAAAGCGTCTAAATAGGGAATTAAATTGAACGTCTGAAAGACGTAACCAATAGTGTTTGCTCTAAACTTATCCCGTTGACGGTTACTCATTTTAGCTAATTGATGTCCAAATATAGTGATATCACCCTGTTGTGCACGCAACAGACCACTTAATAATCCCAGTAAAGTAGACTTACCTACGCCAGATGGCCCATAAATGAAAGTATGCTCCGAGCGGTTTAAAGACCAAGAGGGAATATTTATGATTACTTTATTAGGTTTTTCGGGGTAACTAAAATTAACGTTAGTGAGTTTAATATCCATTTTTATTACTGTACTTAATGTTGTTAACTAACTGTTTAATAGCTAAATAATACAGTGTATTATTTAGCTATTAAACCCATTATTACTTGACTAAAACATGATTAGATTTTGCTTTACTATCATCATCTCACTGCTCATTTTTTCGTGTGAAAAATCATCTGAGCCAATCAATACTTCTATACCTCAAATCACTGATGTAAAGCAAAAACCATTAAGCAGCCCCACTGATTCAACCAGTGACAATTTATTTAAAAGTAAAGTTACGCCTAATGCTGAACCTATCCCTGCTTCTGACTTTATAACCGCCGAGTGGTTAGATTTAATTCCTGAAAATGATCTTAATGCTCTATTAAACCCGCCAGATTATATTGACGACATAGCTGAAAATTCTCAAGAAGATCAGTTGAATGCACAATTTAAAAATAAAACTAATAGTCAAAGTGACGATCCTTACCAACAAGCATTAGTGTCTACTCAGGTTATCTCCGCACTTAACAATGTACCTGTGCGTATTCCAACTTTTATTGTGCCACTTGCATTTGATGACGAGCAAAGGGTCATACAATTTTTTATGGTGCCTTATTTTGGCGCATGTATTCATGAGCCTCCACCGCCGCCAAATCAAACTATCTTTGTAAACTACCCACAAGGCTTCAAACTTGAGTCACTAACTGAGCCTTACTGGGTATCAGGTATTTTAAAAACATCGCTTGTTGAAAACGAGATGGCCATTGCTGCCTATAGCATGGAAGTTAAAATATTCGAGCCCTATACTGATGAATAATTTAGTTTCACAGTATTTTTCTTGGTCATAATGCTAGGTAATCATAGGCTCAGGCATTTGAGATGAGTGGTGTTTAATTATCATCCATCGCTCGCCATTCCAACGGTAAATAAAAGTAAATCGTGCTTGTATGCTACTCCCGTCATGAAATGAAAAAGTGTAAACCCCCGAGTTAATAGCTAAATCATCAAAAATTCTAATATTTGCTTCGTTTATCTGACCTACAGGTTCTCTTGTTAAGAAGTTAGTAAAATACGCTTCAATTTCAGCATGATTACGACAAACCTTGTTCGATATTGTTGGTAATAGCAGCGCATCTTGTGCATATAAGGCAACAACATTTTTTGCTTTTTTTGTTTTTAATGCGTTATTCCAGTCATTGAATAACAGTAATATTTCATTTTTATTCATCTAATTTTTATATAGTAATGATGTTATATAGGTAAAATTTCTCAGCTTTTTACAGCGATTGAAAATTAATCACGTTACTTTTTGAATTAAGCAATACAACACCTTGTGTTGAAGAGTTGATCCAAAAAGCTTGAGCCTGCTGTATATTTTCAAATAGTGTAAATACATTAACCGTTATACTCGTTAATGATGATGTGTTTTCACAGCTATAATGATAGGTAGCATGTACATCTGTGTGATTATCATCATGTTGATGGCTATACTTACTGCGTTTAGGTTGATGCCCTTTTAGTTGACTCTTATCAATAATGCTTGATACATCAACAAAGTGGTTAATTAACTGACAGTCCCCACCAGAGAATGAAAACATTACATTATTCTGATTCAATATTGCTTTAGCCCTGTTGATTTCTTCAAAGTCTAATTTCGTGCTTGCTTGGTGCTCAAACCCTATTAAATTCACTGCAGGCGATCTAAATTCAATTTCGACTACATCGTTATCAACCGCTACGGTCAGTTTTGCTACACCATGAGTATGGGAAGCATGTGATCCATGTTCTTCAGCACTCCCCTTAACTTGAAAGAGTAAGCCTAGCGCAACAAGTAGGAATGCAAAAATATTATGGAAGGTACGTTTCACCTTATTACAGCCTACTTAATTAGAAATAAAATCGAGGGTTAATAACAACCTGCGCTCATTTTCCGCTACTTGGGGGGAGCGGTGAACAAGACCAGTACCCGAGCATTCATCCCAATTTTCACCTTTTAATAGAGCAACATCACCTTCTGTAAGGCGGTTTACATCGTGTTGACTTTTAAATAGCCCTGACAGCTCATCTGTTTTGCCTTGATTACCTGCCCCGAGTTTTGTGCGATCAGTTGTTTCATGGTTAAGCCACTCAGTTGCAATACCTTGATAGGTAGTCACTAAACGACAAGGTACATGATCAACATGAAAACGCGGGCACATTGCACTGTCTAGAATAGTTAACCTCAATCCTGCGTGAGAAAGCTCAAATAAACAGCAAAACATATCTACTACTAATGCGATGTCCTCATATAATGAGCGTATCATTTCTGCTTCTCCAAAGACCTCTTTAAGTACTTCCTGTGTATTTTCAGGTGTTACTGTAAGTAATCTAGATCTTGTTGATTGATGCTTTAAAAAGTTACTTACGGAGTGCTTTAACTCATCAGAAAGATCACGTTGCCAAACAACTATATTTGAATCATGTCGATAAATGTCAGCAAGTACACTTGGGGTTGGCCCTTTGATAGCGTGATAAGGTAGGTTTTCTTCTAACTTTAGCTCTGTAACAGTGTCTACAGCATTCATAATATCCCCTTTGATTCTGACTATGTGGTTCAATAAACCTATATTTTTTCATGTTTATCGATTTAATGAAGGAAACTATTCCCTTTATCTCTTCAACGTATTAACTGTTATATTATCACATTAATTTATAGATGGATGATAGTGTCTATTTATTTTTCTCTAATTATTATTGAGCTTGTAAAATACTTTATATTTTCACCACTGTTATTTTATAACGATTTTTTGATGTTCATGCATTACTTATAGAGATAGAAATTAGTTTTATGCAACACAGGGCGCTTTATAATTTTATTTTGGGTACAGAAGTGTCCGTTCTTTTTACAACGTTTTATGGTGGAGAATAACTTAGTGAAGCCTTTTGACTTGTCATAACTGCCCTATAATGTGGACTATAAGGCACTTAAAAAATTGAAAGGAATAATCCATAGGAGTGGTTTAGCAAGTTAACTATTTACCTCATTAGTAGTCATGTTGGTATGTAATTTTAAGATAATAGCTTCTGTTATTAGCCTGTTCAGCGAGCATAGATAATGAGGAGTTCATCACCAGATGAGAAAATTTGATATATTGGTTAGCACACACGAAATAGGAACGTATAATTACCCGATTCTCTAGCAATAATTATCCAATCAATTTAAATATAATGAAATAACGTTAAGTTATGCTTTGTCGGAATAATTTACGCCAATGCCTGCCTCATTTTACGTCCACCAACAGCAATCAATCCATTTTTTTGGTAAAAGTTTAAAGTTTGCTCAAACTCGGGCAAAGGTGGTGTGCATAGTTCAATGCAAGACCAATTATGTTTAACACCATGGTTTTGAACTTGCTCAATTAACATTGAGCCTATACCAGAAGTCCTGCACTCAGGAGAAACATAAAACTCTTGAATTACTCCAATTTTACCACCAGCATATAGAGCATATGTTTCAGTCATGGTAGCAACAGCAATTGGTTTATTTTCATAGACACCTATAATTGCTGAATAGTGACCATCGCTAATTAGCTCACTACATCGTTGAATAGTTCCATTAAGATCAATATCAAAATGCTGTGCTTTTGTTACCTCAGAAATTTCTGTTGTAAGATCTACAACCAAAGAACCTATTATTTTAGAATCTTTAACTGTTGCTATTCTAAAGTTGATTTCCATACATACTCTTGATTGTTGTAGTGTTATTCATAAAGTCTTTCACAATAAATCTATCCCAAACCGCTTCATTACAAGTCCAAAAATACCAAAACATACCATTGTAATGACTACACACGAAACCAATGTGAACCAAAATCCTAAACGAGGTAACAGCAAAGGAAAAACAAGAAACATCGGCAGTGTTGGAACTACATACCAAAATGTATACCAAGCATGATTAGCGATTTTTTCAGGGGATTGATTATCAACATAAAGCCATATTAATGTTAAAACCGTAACTAATGGTAATGCTGCAACTAACCCACCAAGTTTATCGCTACGTTTAGCTAATTCAGATACCAGAATAACGACTGCTGCAGTGATAAAATATTTGCTGATAATCCAAGCCACTTAAGAACTCCTAAAAGCTTAACGCCTATTTAAACAAACAAGAAAAGTTGGTTAAAATATGAAATAGAACCTGTCTCTTATACACATCTGACGCTGCCGACGAAGAGGATAGTGTAGA
>CAJXUT010000144.1 GCA_913061365.1 uncultured Colwellia sp. | reverse complement strand
TTTTTATATTGTAAACTCAATAATTTAGGTATAAAAAAAGGGTCAAATTTTCATTTGACCCATAAAACGAGTGAGAGAACTCGAAAATTAAACTATGAATTTAGAACTTAGCTGATACCCATACCCAAACTTTGTCTGTATCAACTTTGTAGTCGATAGCATTGTATGCAGCGTACTTGATGCCAGCTTTAAATGTTTTGTTGATAGCTTTTGTGTATACAGCATCAATTTCTGAACCTAAGTGATCAACCGTTGCTGAAGAGTCATCAGCAGTAAAGTCGTGAGCAACAACTTTCCATGAACCGCCTGCTAATTTACCGCCTACAGATACATAGATATCTTGTAAACCTTCAGCTGGCGTACCTAAGAAAGTATCAGCCCAACCATTGAACTTATGTAGAGTTGCTAATGGTGTTGCAAAACCGTAACCACCATCATCAGAACCTAATAACTCATAACCTACTTTTACGTTTAAGCCGGCTACTTTAGTACCTGCATCAACTGCAAAGTAGTTTGCTGATTTATCAAGAGTATCATGATCTTGTGTTGCAAATTCAGCAGAGTATGTAACTTTACTTTCGCCTACATTAGCTGAGCCAGTGTAACGAAGACCGTAAGTATTAATTTCTGCTCCGCCTGCTTTATCTTCTTCTAATAAATACGCGTAACCTGTTAGTTTCCCAGCACCTAATTTGTGAGAAATATTTAAAAGGTGGTCTTTAGCGTCTACATCTTTTTCATCAGATAAAATGCGGTTGCGTTTTGCTAAATAAGCATAAGATACTTTTGTATCTTCACTTAGTTGGTAACCTAACGTTAATGCATCAAATGTTTGTCTATCTTGACGCCAGCCAACATGACCAACAAAACGATGGTTGTCCATGGTGATTACTTGGCGACCAAACTTACCTGACAATTTGTCACCTTTATAAGCAATATATGCTTGATCAAGTTCAGTGTGATCAGGGTCAGCAACAACTGAATATGCAGTTCCTTCACCTAATAAATCATTATAGTCATCAACTAGTGCGGTAGAGTTTTCAACTTCAACTGCAGCAGAAAAACCTTCGAAAGCACCTGTTGTGTAGTTTATGCGAGTACGCAACGTTAATGCGTTTGCATCTTTGGCAGCGTTATCTTGATCAACACCTTCATAACGTAAATTTAAATCAGCTGATAATTTGCCATCAACTAATGCTGAAGTTAAGTCTGAATCTGCAGCAAAAGAAGCGGGTGCTGATAAAATTGCAGCGGTGAGTAAAGAGAGGGTAAATGCTTTTGTACTGATATTTTTAGTGTTCATGAGGAAGTCCCATTGTTATGTTTTATAAATTTTCAAAAATAATGTTGGTACGTTTTTTTATCATTGTATTTACGCTTGCGTGGATTCTTACACTCCTATTGATTTTAAAAGTTGATTCAAATCAACTTTTAAAATCAACTTAGTAAATAGGGAACATAAGTTGATTTGAGTCAACTTTTATTAAATTTGGCTGCATTATTTGATGGCAATATTTACACAATGGGTATAGGCACTAAGGGATTAATTATTTTGATAGGGGAGTTGTGCAGTGCGCTAAAGCTAGGTAATACAGATAAATTAATAAGGGGGCGAAGCAAAATCAAATAAGCATGGCAAAATAGCAGTGAATTGGTAATAAATCATTAAACAATACTGTTGAGAATGAGTACTGTTTAATGAGCACTATGAGCTTTCATTTGAACAGAAAATTATCGATGTTTAACGACAACATCACTTTGGGCAATACTAGAACAGCACAATATATACCCTTGCTGCTTTTCTTCTTCTGATAAACCGTCATCAACTAATTGAGTTACTTCGCCGCTAATTAATTTTGCTTTACAACGGCCACACATGCCCGCACGACAAGAAGAAGGAATAATTAATCCAGCAGCTTCGCCGTGTTCTAAAATTGTTTGCTGATTATCAGCAGAATAATTTTTTTGCCATGTTTCAAATTGTATGGCAACTTTTTTCTTTTTACTGACTTTTGTGTCTGCAAGCTTAGCTGTTGATTTTTTAAATACAGGAGTTTGCTTTGTTTTGATTATGGTAATGTTATCACCTTGTGCAATTTGGCCGCTATTTAGTGGAATTAAATTTTGACCAAACAACACCTCACCTTGATCAGTTTGACGATAGGTTTTTAGTGTCGTTAACGGTTGTTGCTGAGGGCTTTTATCTCCATTCTCTGGGTTTACTGTGGTAAAAATACAGCGTACGCAAGGTTTGCTGACTTTAAAGTCTATGTCGCCAATACGAATATATTGCCAGCCATCTTCAGCAAAGGGTAAACAGTTTTCAACTACAATATTGGGACGAAACTGTGCCATAGAAACAGGTTTTTCGTTATTGGATATTAGGCGTTGATTGAGGTCATCTAATGAGGTTTGTGAAATTAATAGTAATGGATAACCGTCGGCAAAAGCGACTTTTCGGGCGCTCTCTGTATTAGGCTTTTTCACACGAGAAGATTCTTTACCAAAATACAATAATTTGCAGGGGCGATGTAAGTACTCACTAAACCAAGAGCTTGCTTCAATTGAACATAATTGCCCAGCAATATCATCACCCCACACATTGACATTTTTATATTGATTACTAAATTTTTGATATTCAAGTAAAAGCTCTGGCATATTCGGGGCTGTTAATATTATTCCCAGATCAGAAATAGTTGCTGAAACTAAGCAAAGAGTTGGCTCAGTGCGGGCAGTGATAAATTGTCCTGAATCATCACTGACCACAAAGCGTCGATCAAAGGCTAAGCCTAACTCATCAACACTTGCATGAGGTAAGCGTAACCCTTTGGTTGATTTAATAGGGTAAATATATAGGTCGCTAATAGTAATTGTTGTCATATTTTGCTTAATAATTTTTTACTTGTCATGAAGGTCTAAGGTATATTAAGCACCTTAATTTTTCATCTTATTTCAGTTAATTTTTATACGTCATGACAAATAAAATTCAACATCTTCATATCCTCGGTATCTGTGGTACTTTTATGGGGGGTATTGCAGCCTTAGCCAAAGAACTTGGTTTTCGAGTTACAGGCTGTGATGCGCATGTTTATCCTCCAATGAGTACGCAATTAGAGCAATTGGGTATTGAATTAAAATCAGGCTATAAAACGGAACATTTTAATGATGAGCCAGATTTAGTGATTGTAGGCAATGCCATGTCTCGCGGTAATGTCATGGTTGAGTATATGCTTGATCGTAATATTCCTTATATTTCTGGACCACAATGGCTATTAGAAAATGTTCTTAAAGATCGGTGGGTATTGGCGGTTTCAGGTACCCATGGCAAAACTACAACGAGTAGCATGCTTACGTGGATTTTAGAATACGCACATTTATCACCGGGTTTTCTTATTGGTGGTATACCTCAAAACTTTACAAGCTCAGCTCGCTTAGGGAATGCACCTTTTTTTGTTATTGAAGCAGATGAATATGATACTGCTTTTTTTGATAAGCGATCTAAGTTTGTACACTATCGTCCTCGAACCTTAGTGATTAATAATTTAGAATTTGATCACGGCGATATTTTTAATGATTTGTCAGATATTCAACGACAGTTTCATCATCTTATTCGAATGGTGCCTAGTAATGGTTTAATCTTGTCTCCAAAAAATGAAATGGCAATTAATGACACTTTAGCAATGGGCAGCTGGACACCAACAGAGCACAGCGCTTGCACTGATGGTTGGCAAGCAAATAAGCTTAGTGAAGATGGTAGTGAATTTGTAGTTACGTTCAAAGGTAAAATACAGGGAACTGTGCAATGGCCACTAATTGGTGATTTTAATATTGATAATGCTCTGATGGCAATTGCCGCGGCTCGTCATGCTGGCGTACCAAGTCATATCGCCATTGACGCCTTAGCTGAGTTTGTGAATACAAAACGCCGATTTGAACTTCGTGGCATAGCTAATGACATCAGTGTGTATGACGATTTTGCACACCATCCAACAGCTATTGCTAAAACACTGGCTGGCGTGAGAGCAAAAGTAGACAATCAAAACCTTACTAGTACTCAAAAGGGGCGCGTATTAGCTGTGCTTGAACCTCGTTCAAATACGATGAAGTCAGGAATACATAAAGCGGCTTTACCCTTGTCTTTAGCACAGTCTGATCAAGTGTTCATATTTGAAGATGAAGCAATTAAATGGTCTGTTAGTGATTTAGTTGAAAGCTGTCAACCGCCATGTTTTGTTAAAAGAAGTATTGATGAACTGGTAGTGAAAATTGTTGAACAAAGTCAACATGGCGACACTATTGTTGTAATGAGTAATGGTGGGTTTGGTAATATTCATGAGAAAATATTAAACGCACTTAATAGTAATTCTGCATAAACAACAATATTTAATGAAAAATAGGAAGTAGGCTTTTGGCAACACTAAACACAGCAACATTTGATGCTAAACAATTTGATAAAAAAATTACCTTAGCGATTACCGGTGCTTCTGGCTCTGCTTATGCTTTACGTTTATTAGAGTGTTTACTTGCGGCTGATTATCAAGTGTATTTATTATGCTCAAGTGCAGGACGAATTGTATTAGATACTGAACTAAACATTAAACTACCCGCTTCACCTGATGCAGCAAGCGTATTTTTAACAGAAAAGTACCAAGCCAAGGCTGAACAAATAATTGTGTTTGGTAAAGAGCAATGGTTTTCGCCAGTTGCATCTGGCTCAGCCGCGCCTAAGCAGATGGTGGTTTGTCCTTGTTCAACAGGCACACTTGCTGCGATTAGTCAGGGTATGAGTGATAATTTAATTGAACGTGCGGCAGATGTTGTTATTAAAGAGCGCGGTCAGTTAATTTTAACGGTAAGAGAAACGCCATTATCAACTATCCACCTGACAAATATGCTGAGCTTATCCCAACAGGGTGTAACAATAATGCCAGCCGCACCAGGCTTTTACCATCAACCAGAATCTATCAATGACTTAATTGATTTTATGGTCGGTCGGATTTTAGACCATCTTGGAATTGATCAAAAAATTATGCCGCGCTGGGGTTATCAGAACTAGTTTTCTTAAACCTTATAAATACGCCTATAATTAACATCTCTACGGGTAAACTGATATAGGTAGATTACTCGTAACGTTATCTTTCCAAAGCTCTGAACCTTTGAAGTTGTAACATTAACCAACTCTCGTATTATGCTACTCTTTTGTTTCTCAATATGTTTTAGTGTTCATTCTATTGGATACTAAAATTTCTTGCTTATTCCAATAATCAATTACTAAGGTACTGAGAAATGTCTCGAATTTATAAAAAAATTAGCACTTTTTCGTTTTTGATGGCCTGTATGGCATTATCATTTTCAACGACTATGAACGCTGAAACTACAACAAAAAACAGTTCGACAACTTCTGAAAAAAAAACATGGTCTGTAAATGCACCACAAGGTGAGTTTCTTGATGCAAAAATAGATGTCACTTCAGGTACTTGGATGAACCTTGATGTTAGTCCTGATGGTCAAACGTTGGTTTTTGACTTACTCGGCGATATTTATACATTGCCAATTACAGGTGGAGAAGCACAAGCTTTAATGACTGATATTGCTTGGCAAATGCAGCCACGCTTTAGCCCTGACGGTAAACATATTGCGTTTACTTCGGACGAAGATGGCGGTGATAACCTGTGGATTATGAATCGTGATGGCACACAAGGCAAAGCGGTTTCTAAAGAACAATTTAGATTATTAAACAGCCCTGCATGGTCGCCTGACGGTAATTATCTGATTGGTCGTAAACACTTTACTAGTGCGCGTTCGTTAGGGGCAGGTGAAGTTTGGCTTTATCATAAAACAGGTGGTAGTGGCGTGATGTTAACAAAACGTCCTAATGACCAAAAAGATTTAGGCGAGCCAGCATACTCAGCAGATGGAAAATACGTCTATTTTTCTCAAGATGCAACACCTGGGAAGAGGTTTCATTACTCTAAGGATTCAGTAAAAGGCATATATAAAATTAAGCGCCTTGAATTAGCGACAGGTGAAATAGATATAATTATCAGTGGCACCGGTGGTGCTATTCGTCCCACACCTTCGCCAGATGGTAAATATATTGCCTTTATTAGTCGTGATGACTTCTCTTCTAACCTGTATTTATACAACTTACAAAGTGGTGAAGAAACTAAAATATATGAAAATTTAGAACGTGATTTGCAAGAAACATGGGCGATTCATGGTGTGTACCCTAATATAGCGTGGACCCCGGACAGTGATAGTTTGGTATTTTGGGATGATGGACAAATAAATCGTCTTGATATTGATTCTAAAAAATCTAGCGTGATTAACTTTCATGTAAAAACCACTAAAAAAATCCAACAAGCATTGCAGTTCAAACAGCAATTACCGCAAGATACTTTTTCTGTAAAAATGTTACGTGATGTTGAAATTTCACCTAATGGTAAAAAAGTTGTTTTTGAGTCGATGGGCCATATTTATACTCGCAATATTGCACAAGGCAAAGTAACAGGCAAAGCTAAACGTTTAACCAAACAAAAATCTCACGTAGAGTTAAATCCGAGCTTTTCTCGTGATGGTAAAAAAATAGTTTATGCTACTTGGCAAGATAAACAGCAAGGGCAAATTCGTACTGTTTCAAGTCGTGGTGGTAAAGGTAAAGCATTGTTACTTGAGAAAGGAAAGTATGTTGAGCCAACCTTTTCTCCTGATGGAAAAACAGTCGTGTATCGTAAAGTATCAGGTGGCTTTATTACTAGCCCAGCATGGGACTTAAATACAGGCATTTATGCTGTTTCTGCCAAAGGAGAGGGTAAGGCAGGTAAACCAAAGCTAATCACTACAAGCGGTTCTCAAGCTCACTTCGGAGCCAGTAATCAAAATATTTATGTGGTACGAGAAGGAGAAGAACCCCAGTTAGCTTATGTTAGCCTTGATGGCAAAGATGATAGAACTTTATACCAAGGCAAATTCGCGACAGAATATCGCGTGTCTCCTAATGGAAAATATTTAGCCTTTGCTGAGCGATTTAAAGTATTTGTTACACCTTTTGTCGAACGAGGCGCGGTGATAAATATTGGTCCTAAAGGTAACAATTTACCGGTTAAACAGCTATCTGTTAGAGCCGGGCAAGATATCAATTGGCATGGCGATTCAACTGAATTGTATTGGAGTTTAGGTGCTGACCTATTTCAAGCAAGTGTTAAAAACTTATTTGCTATTACCCATGACAGTAACGCTAAAAGCAAGGTTGAAAATGCAGAAAATGAACAGTCTGTAATAAAAACTTACCTTGGTTATAAACAAAAAGTGGATAAGCCTTCAGGTCTTATCGCCTTTGTTGGTGGTAAAGTTATTACGATGGAAGATGAAAAAATTATTGATGATGGCGTAGTGTTGGTTGAAGGGAACGTGATCAAAGCCGTTGGCACAAAAGCACAAGTTGATATACCTTCGTCAGCTAAAATAATTGATATCACTGGAAAAAGCATTATCCCAGGGTTAATTGATGCTCATGCTCATGGCCCACAAGGCAGCAGTGAAATTATTCCACAGCAAAACTGGAAAAATTATGCTGGGTTAGCACTGGGAGTTACCAGTATTCATGATCCTTCAAATGACACGTCAGAGTTTTTTGCAGCCAGTGAAATGCAAAAATCAGGGAAAATTGTAGCGGCACGATTGTTTTCTACAGGAAAAATTCTTTATGGTGCAAATAATGCTGGCTACACTGCACATGTTGATAATTTAGATGATGCTAAATTTCATGTAGAGCGCCTTAAAGCGGCAGGCGCGTTTAGTGTTAAAAGCTATAATCAACCACGTCGAAATCAACGCCAACAATTTATTCAAGCAGCACGTGAACTTGATATGCTTGTTGTGCCAGAAGGTGGCTCATTATTACAACATAACTTAACTATGGTCATTGATGGTCATACAACGCTAGAGCACTCTATTCCGGTTGCAAAAGTTTATGAAGATGTGAAACAACTTTGGTCACAATCTCAAATGGCTTACACACCAACACTTGTTGTCGCTTACGGTGGAATTTGGGGGGAGAACTACTGGTATGACAAAACGGATGTGTGGTTACATCCGCGTTTGAGTAAATATGTACCAAGTGAATTTTTACATTCCAAATCAATGCGTCGACCAAAGGCACCTTTACATCATTATAATCATATTAGCGTAGCTAAAGTTGCAAAAGAATTACAAGGCTTGGGTATTAAAGTTAATGCAGGTGGACATGGACAGCGAGAAGGGTTGGCTATGCATTGGGAAATGTGGATGATGGCTCAAGGTGGCATGACACCACTACAGGCATTACGTACCGCAACTATATCGCCAGCAAAAACCTTAGGCTTAGATGATAAGCTAGGCTCAATTAATGCCGGAAAACTAGCTGATTTAGTTGTTGTTGATGGTGATATTAGCCAAGATATTCGTTTAAGTGATAAAGTGCATTACACCATGGTGAACGGTCGATTATATAACGCAGAAACCATGAACGAAATTGGCAATTATGATAATAAGCGTGCTAAATTTTATTTTGAACAGTAATTTTTATGATTAAAATCAAAAAGGGTTAAGGTTTATATTTTAAGTGCGCAGTATTGTGTCAGTATAGCGCACTTTATTTTACGTTACGTACAAGGAGATTTTATGTTTAAACAAATGTCTTTAGCGGCAAAAATTAATGTGGCTTTAGTTATCATTGGTATAACATTTTTAAGTACCACAATATTCTTTTTTTATGATGACGAAAAAGCATTAGCTGAACACTTTGTAGAACGTAATTTAGAAAGCTTAGCATTAAATTATTTTGATTCAGTCAATACCATGATGTTAACGGGAACTATTGGCAACAGAAAACTGATTCAAGATAAAATTGTTAGTCAGGATGATATTGTTGAAGCGCGTATTCTTAGAGCCCCAGCCTTAACAAAAATATTTGGCGAAGGTTATGCTGATCAAAGTGCTAAGTCTGCTTTTGAAAGAGAAGGCTTATCAGGCACCAAAGCATTTAAGCAATTTGAACAAGATGGTAAGCGTATGATGAGTTTTATTATGCCTATCATAGCCAGTGATAATTACCGTGGTACAAATTGTTTAACCTGTCATCAAGTAAAAAATGAAGAAATTCTTGGTGCTGTTAAAGTCACTTATGATTTATCTTCTGTTGATCAAGATATTACTGAATCAATAACTCATGCCACAATATTACAATTAATAATCACTGTGATTAGCTTTGGCTTATTAAGCTATACATTGAAAAATTTGGTTTTTAATCGTTTAGTAAAATTACGGAATACGATTAAAGATGTTGAACAAAACCTCGATTTAAATACAAAAATCCACGTAACTCACAACGATGAACTTGGCGATGTAAGTTCAGCTTTAAATGGCATGATGTCAACGTTTAAACAAAGTTGTATGTCGATATCTGAGGTAACTCAAAAACTCACTATATCAGCGCAAAGTGTTGATGAAATATCCTCATTAACTCGTTCAGCAGTATTAGAACAAAAAGCGGGTACAGACTCAGTCGCTACTGCTATTAACGAGTTAGATGCTTCCGTAAATGAAGTTCAACAAAATACGCAAAGTGCAGCAGATAAGTCTGTTTCAGCCAACGAACGTGCATCACAAGGCTTAGAACTAGTAGAAAAAGCTCGAGTTGGTATCGATGACTTACGAGATAAAGTAATTGATAACACCAATATGATTACTGAGTTGAGCAATAAAACTAATGAAGTTAGTACTGTATTGGAAGTGATAACAGCTATTGCCGAACAAACTAATTTATTAGCATTGAATGCTGCTATAGAAGCGGCAAGAGCGGGAGAACAAGGAAGAGGCTTTGCTGTTGTTGCTGATGAAGTACGCTCACTTGCAACCAGAACACGTGAATCAATTGACCAAATACAATCAACGATTGGCGCGTTGCAGCAAGATGCAAAAGGTGCTGTTTCTTCAATGAATGATGTAAGTCAACAAGCCAATGAAAAAGCAGATGATGTGGCGAATGTTGCAGAATTATTAGTTAATATTTCTGAAGAAATAAAAGAACTTGATGAATTGAATTGTCAGATTTCTGATGCGGCTAGACAACAAAACTTAGCTGCAGATGAAATTAATATTAATGCTGTCTCTTATACACATCTCCGAGCCCACGAGACGTAGAGGAATCTCG
>CAJXUT010000143.1 GCA_913061365.1 uncultured Colwellia sp. | reverse complement strand
TTTTTTTCAAGCAGAAGACGGCATACGAGATTCCTCTACGTCTCGTGGGCTCGAGAAAAAGTTGAGCAGCTTTATATTAAAAATAAGCACCGGATATCGACTGAATCAATGTAACCTAGCACTATAGTATTAAATAACGATTAAACACTGGAATTAATTGGAAAAATAACCAATGATGGTGCTTATATTTTTATTTATAGTGCTATTAAAAACACATGACTTCTCCGAACCATTATATCCTCACGTGGCAATGTCCTGATAGCTCAGGCGTATTAGCAAAAGTATCCCAAAGTTTATTTGAACACGGTGCTTTTATTACCGAAACATCGCAATACAGTGATCCCTATACTGAAACATTTTTCTCTCGAATAGCTTTTGACGATCGTGATCTCACTGTATCTGCTAGTGAATTTATTGAAGCGCTAGATGAATTAGCAAAGCCACTTGGTATGGAATATAAATTACGAAATACAGCGGATATACCTAATGTGATTATTGCCGTATCAAAAGATGATCACTGCTTAGTTTCTTTACTCACAAAGTGGAAGTCAGGCGCATTACCCATCAATATTGTTGCTGTTATGTCAAACCATCAAGACTGCAAAGCGTTAGCTGATTGGCATGGCGTACCTTTTCACCATTTTCCGATAACAGCAGAAAGTAAAGCTGAGCAAGAAGCAAGAATACTTGCGCTAATGGATGAAACTGATACAGATTTACTAGTATTAGCACGTTATATGCAAATTTTATCTGATGATTTATGTCAGCAATTATCTGGTCGAGCTATTAATATTCATCATTCATTTTTACCAAGCTTTAAAGGAGCACGTCCTTATCATCAAGCGCATGCTCGTGGTGTAAAAGTTATAGGCGCAACAGCACACTATGTTACTGCTAATTTAGATGAAGGTCCTATTATTGCTCAAGAAGTAAAACCAATAAATCATACTTTTACTATTAAGCAAATGGTACATATGGGGCATGACTTAGAAGCCACGGCATTAACGCATGCGGTAAGGTTTCATGCAGAGCAACGCGTATGCTTAAATGGAGATAAAACAGTAATATTGGCTTGATGTATTGATTATCAATTATGGGACTTTCACATCACTATAAACTCAATCGAGTAAAGTCCCTTTGATGATTTAAACTCGCAAATATGTTTGCTACCTGTTTAGTGTAACAATAACTATACAAACCTCTGTAGTGAATTGCTGACGTCGGCTAATAAGTTAAATCTTAAGAAAGTTAGAGAACGATGAAGGGTTATGATTAAAATTAGATCATACCTAATTTAATCGAGATGACTTTCGTATGATAAACATTGAAAAAATTCACCATGTAGCTTATCGCTGTAAAGATGCCAAAGAAACTACTGATTGGTATAAAGATAAGTTGAATATGGACTTAGTGTTGGCCATTGCAGAAAATGAAGTGCCATCAACAAAAGCACCTGATCCTTATATGCATATATTTTTAAATGCGGGTAATGAAAATGTATTAGCTTTTTTTGAGATTCCAAATTCTCCTGACATGGGGCGCGATGAAAATACACCTGCTTGGGTACAACATTTAGCATTACGTGTTGAAAATATTGAAGCTTTAGTCTCGGCTAAAGAAGAATTAGAAAGTAAAGGCGTTGATGTACTTGGCCCGGTAAATCATGGCATCTTTAAATCTATTTACTTCTTTGATCCTAATGGTCATCGACTCGAATTAGCGGCAAATACAGGAACCCCTGAACAATTCAAGCAACTTAACGAGGTGGGTGAAGCAATGATTGAAGAGTGGGCAAAAACTAAACGTGCGCCACGTCATGCTGCATGGCTTCATGAACAAAGCGAGTAATTGATACCTATAGGTGTGTTTTTTGTTGTTAGTTAGTTAGTCACAACTTCTTAGTGATAAAAATGTAAGTAACTTTTTATCCACATCTGAGAAAAGAATTAACAGGCTTGCTTAACTTAAAACTATCCATTACTTTTTAACTGTTAATAACGTAAAATAGCGGCATTAACAGTTAAAAAAGTGTCAAACTCATGGCTCGTATCAAAAAATCTAGAAAACCTGCTTCTGCTCCCACTGCTAAACCTAAGCTAAGTAAAGTTGAATTAGCGAATGTTGAAAAAAGAGTACGTAAAAAGAAGGGTAAAAAAGCGGGAAACCGTCAACAAGAAGCAATGATGGTGAAGAACCCATCTCAGCAATCTGATAAGCACAAAGACCCTCGTATTGGCAATAAAACACCAATCGATTTAGGTGGGGCTGCGGCAATAATTAAAAAGAAAGAAAATAAAGTAACAAATACTGTGCATGAGCCAATTGCGGCAATACGTCAGGTAGATAGAGAAACTAAATCAAGCCCTAATCAGAACGTAAGCCCTGTACAAGAGTTAGAAGCGATTGAAGCAGATGAGCGCTTACAGGTTATTTTGGCAAAACAAGAAGAAGAGTTAGCTTTAACGGAAGAAGAAGTTAACTATTTCAACGAATTGATGGAACGTCATCAACAGTTATCAGAAGAGTTGGCAGAAGATGATGAGCCAGAGTTAAATTCGGTTGATAACAGCTCAGAAGAAGATTTATGGGACAAGCTAGACAATTCATCTATAGCTGATGATTTTGAGAAGTTTGAGTAAGGTCTTTTACAATGGAATCATACTGGCTTTACGCAATTATTTTAGCGGTAATCATTGTAGCGGCATTATCTTTTTATGCAGGTAAGCTATTACGACAGCTGTCTAAACAAAAGCAAGCTCAACAGCAGGCTGAATTAGAACGCCAAAAAGGGCTTGAAGCACATGATCATAAAGTGTTTTCAAGTGTTGTTGTTATTACTCGTGCGATGAAAGAAGAACAATGTGATTTTAGCGAAGGGTGCTGGCGCTTATCTGTTTTACTTACGTCATTAAAACTGAGCAGTGATTTAACATCACAATTCCCTACAATATTTAAATTATATGATGGTATTAAGCATCTTTCTATTCTTGATGGGCGGAAAAAACTGACTAAACCACAGCGTATGAAAGAAGATTATCAACGTATCACTTTAGAAGCACAATTACGCAATGAAATAATACAAGAACTTGATCTACTTCAACAGTATACGGTTGAAAGAATGAGTATACTAAAAGCATAGCTTGATTAGTTATTTTGATGTTCGTTAATCAAGAGAATATAACTATTGAGCTTTAAGTTTCTGATTGAAATATATCAGAAATATTCTTTTTTATTTTTAGGATTTGCATTATGACGGAACAATTAAAAGCACAATTTACTCAGCGCATTGTTGAATTACAGCAACGCATTAGTGCAATTCATAACGACTTTGCTGATGGGCGTGATGCTGATTGGTCAGAACAAGCAGGCGAGCGTGAAAATGAAGAAGTGCTAAATGCACTTGAGTCTGAAGCAAAAGTTGAAATTCAACACTTATCTAATGCGATAACACGCATGGAAAATGGTAGTTATGGTATTTGCCAAACCTGTGGTGAAGAAATTGCTAAACAACGATTAGCTGTTCAACCAGCAGCTACAAACTGTATTCAGTGCGCTGATTAGTACCTAAAAGCTCGCTAGACTAAAAAATTGAAAGACTTGCGCTTAATCAATACTGTTTATATTTCGTCGTGTATAATGTTCACATGTTATTTAAATGGTGCCTGAATTTAAGGTGTGAACAAGATGCAAGTTAGTCAATTTTTTGATCCTCAATTACTTAGTAAATATAACACTAGTGGTCCAAGGTATACCTCGTATCCCACGGCATTAGAGTTTCATGATGACTTTAAGCATGGCGACTTTGTACAAGCAATAAAAGACTCTCCTAATCGTGAGTTATCTTTGTATGTACATATACCTTTTTGTCATACACTTTGTTATTACTGTGGTTGTAATAAGGTTATCACTCGTCACCGTGACAAAGCCGATACTTATCTAGAATATTTAGCGCAAGAGATTGCCTTACAAGCCCCTTTATTTACTGAATATACAGTAAAGCAATTGCACTGGGGTGGCGGAACACCAAGCTTCTTAACGCATAAACAAATCACCACGTTAGTTAATTTATTGAAAGAAAAATTTAGCTTTTCAGAAGAGCTAGAAATGAGTATTGAAATAGATCCCCGTGAAATTGAAATGAACTTGGCTGAGCATTTATACTCACTTGGTTTTAATCGCTTAAGTTTAGGCGTGCAAGATTTAGATTTAAAGGTGCAGGAAGCTATTAACCGAGTACAATCAACTCAGTTCATCGGTGACTTTATCGGTCATGCTAAATCAGTTGGTTTTAAATCAATTAACATAGATTTGATTTATGGCTTACCTCATCAAACGGTAGAAAACTTTGCCAAAACATTAGACAAAGCGCATGAGTGGGATGTAGATAGAATTTCTCTTTTTAGTTACGCCCATTTACCTAGCCGCTTTGCCGCGCAACGCAAGTTACGCGATGAATGGTTACCAAACACTGAAGAAAAATTTGCATTGATGAAACTTGCCATTGAAACATTATGTGACTATGGCTACGACTTCATTGGTATGGATCATTTTGCTAAGCCTAACGATGAACTGTCTATCGCGCAATCGGACGGTACTTTACACCGAAACTTTCAAGGCTACACCACTAAAGGTGGCTGTGATTTACTTGGTCTTGGTGTGTCATCTATTAGCTCGATAGGTAATAGTTTCCGTCAAAATATTAAAGAGTTAAAAGCTTATTATCAAGCAATTGAAACCCAACAGCATGCGCAAGAGAAAGGCGTAAGTTTGTCGCAAGACGATATAATACGTGGAGAAGTTATTAGTGAATTGATGTGTAATTTATTCTTAGACAAAAAAGAAATAAATAAAAAATATAATATTGATTTTGATAGCTATTTTAGTAAAGATTTACCATTACTTGACACTTTTATTGCTGATGAACTTGTTGTAAATACAGCTGATAGTATTCAAGTTTCACCTAAGGCTAGATTACTTATTCGTATTATTTGTATGAGTTTTGATGCTTATATGAAAAAGCACATTAATCAGCAACGCTTCTCTCGAGTAATTTAACTTTTATATTGATTTGTTACGAAATAGCAGTAACTAATCAATAATTCCTAAACTAAATTCAGACTCGGCACTGGTAAATATTAATTCAGTGCCGTTTTTTGTTTTCACTTCTTGCGCCAAATCAATCCATTGATAATAAACATTGCGATGCACTTTTGCTAATAAATTACGACGAACTATAATATATAGCTCTCCTGCGTCATTTATACTTATTGGATGCGATTCATCTAGAATAAATTCATCACCCACATTGTTTTTCACCGACATAATCGTTTGTGCAGAATCTTGCCATTGCCATTCGGTTAATACAAAAGGTGCATCATCTACAGTAATTTTAATTTTTTCTACAGGGGTTACTAAAAAGTATTCATTACTTTCCATTTTCAATACAGATGCGAGTAGTTTAACTAAACTAACTCGTTTAAATATTGTTCCTGTATAAAACCAGTCACCATTGGCCTTAATTTGAAGATCCATTTCACCACAATAATCAGGATCCCAATCTTCAACAGGTGGAATCTTAGTTTGTGGTGTAATGCCCTGTGAGGATAGCTGCTTGGTAATTGCTTCTAATGACATGATAACGAACCTAAATTTAATACGGGAAACATTGATAAAGTATACAGTTTATAATTACGCATATTAACATTGTGAAAATGGATGAGTGACAATATTTATTTTAAATTATTTTCATTAAACTCGTGCTTTTAAATTACTGAACGGTTTTTATACAGTTACGTCCATTCTCTTTCGCTTTATAAGTGCCTTCATCTGCTACTTTAAGTAATGCTTCATTATCTAACATAGCAGGTGTTTTTTCAGCAACACCAATACTTAAACTAGGCTTTATATCAATAGAAATATTATTCGCTTTTATGTCTATTTGATTAAATTTCTTAGCAATTATGTCTGCTAAATATAAGCCACCGTTAAGATCTGTTTGGGGGCAGAGAACTATAAATTCATCGCCTCCTAAACGGCAGGCTAAATCATCATTTCTAGTGGAGTGTTTAAGTATTAAACCAAGCTCAATTAAGACTAGGTCACCAATGTCATGCCCATATGTATCATTAATTTGTTTGAAATAGTCAATATCAATCATTAAACAGGTGATTGGTTTTAAATTAATTTCAGACTCTTTCCAAAATAGTGAAAGTTGCTGTATTGCGTGTCGCCTATTTGGCATATCTGTTAGTGAGTCTGTTAGTGATAAGCTTTCTAATTCAGTGTTTAGTTTAATTAGCTCTTCAGTGCGTTGTTGTACTTTTTCTTCAAGGGAATTATTTAACGACTGTAATTCTTTATTTCTTGCTGAAACCTGAGAAAACAGCCCGTTTAGCGCAGCGAGTAGAGGTTCTGTTGATGAATCTTTACCTTTTTCTTCAAGTTCGAATGCTTTGTCAGCGCTGACTCCAGATTGAATTGCTGCCATTTGTCTTGCCATATTCATGT
The DNA here is from genome assembly GCA_913061365.1 of uncultured Colwellia sp. Lineage (GTDB taxonomy): Bacteria > Pseudomonadota > Gammaproteobacteria > Enterobacterales > Alteromonadaceae > Colwellia. Next base: position 3,729 of record CAJXUT010000143.1, on the reverse strand, counting down.
CAGTTCCTAAAATATGATAAGCAAGCCAGTGGATAATAAGATCTAATATATGCGTTCTAGTAAAAAAATTATCCGCATGATTTTTAGGTATCATTGCTTTAATTTCTTCAACTAGCCCGTTATGTAAGTTTTTATGAAGTTTTATGTGGCGAGAGTCTAACCCTATTTTATGCATCAACTGTTCTTCTTCGTGAAAGTGATACTCTGTATAGGCAACTAATGTTTGTAATGTTTCATCTATATCTTCTATTGTTGCAGAGTTATTTGCTAATAGGTTGCTATAGTTGTTTATTATTTTTACGAGCTCTTGGTGTTGTTCATCAACTTCAACAATGCCTGTCTCGTAATTAGTATTCCAGATAAATGATTTCATGCGTTTTTACCTTAATGTTAAGGTTAATATTTACAATAATTCAAAAACTTACATAAGCTATTATTAATAGAATTATGACTCTCAATTTTAGGTGGTATTAAGTAGTCAGTAATATAAGTTGAAATATTTTCTTAATTAAAACTCGTTTCTTCAATGGATAAAGCATAAGACTTATAATCCATATCAGCTTTTAAAATATGAGAAGCAAGCCAGTTATAAAGAAAGAATGATATTTTATGGTGTAAATCTATTGTGTATTTTTCTAGTTTTTTTTCTAATAAGGTAAATTTATCTCTTAACTCATTATGTTTATCTATATGTTCATCTGTTTTAGGGTAATTGATTTGTCTTAATAGGTTTTCTTCAGCTTCAAAGTGTAAATCAATATAAGAAGATAAATTTTGAAAGGTTGCGATAACGGCCTTTTTTCCTTCCTGTTTGAAAAATTCATTTACCATGTCGAATAGTACTTTATGTTGGTCATCTAGCTCTTTATTTCCAACAGAATATTCAGGTATCCAACAAATATCTTCGGTATCTAAGTTTTTAAGGTGATAAATGGTTTCAAAAGGTTCACTCAATGCCTTATTGATACCTCTGATAATAATACTTTTTTTAGATGGTTTAATGATATAGCTGCTAATTCCTAAAGGAATCCAACGCTTTACCATTTTTTTATCACTAGGGTGAATGTAAGCCACTATTGGAATTTCACTACCAGCGTCACGAAGTGCTTTGGTAACTTCAATACCATTGAGGTTAGGTAAGTCATACGCAAGTAAAATAACATCAGGTTTGAAGGTTGATATTTTTTCTAAGGCAACCTTTCCATCATGAATTAACAAATGCTCGAATTCTGACTCTACAAACATTTCATCAATAACACGAGCAAATAAATCTGATGGCTCTGCAATTAATATTTTATGAGTGAACCTAGATGTTTCTTCTTCATCGTCGCTGGTGAGTAATGCTGTGTTAACTTCGATAGCTGATTTTTTCTTAGCGCCATGAGCCTCTTGTATATGCTCTTGTATTTGTTGGTTATTTGCCTTTAATGATACTAGTTGGTCAACAACGTTTTGAGTGGCTTGTGAAATATTACCATTCATTTTTTCAAGATTTGTCGCAATAAGGTTTTCTAATACCGCTTTAACCTCGTGATCGTCTATGACTTTATCAACAGTGGATAAAAGATCCGATTTACATTGAGTAACTTCGTGCATAAAGGCATTCTTTAGCGTTACGCCATGTTCTATGCAAGAGGTAAATTCATCATCACCTTCTGATAGAAGCTGTTCTAAATGATCATTTTGATAACTTTCTATCAGCTTTAATTCTTTGAGTAAAACGAGTTTGAGTCTGTTGGGTTCGTTGAAGGGGTTAATAACGACGTAATTGTCAAACAAACCACTTTCACAGGCTAAATAAGCACTTGATGATTCTCTATTATTAATAAGCAGAATAGCACTGTGTGGCGATATATCTTGCCCATACTCTTCCAAATAATTTATATAAAGTCGAATTGTTTGCTTAATATTATTTGAAGATAACAATAAGATTTTAGGTTTTATTTGCGTGATCTCGTGTAAGTTTTTTTGATGAAACTTATACGCGGCAAACTTTAATTTTAAAGTCTTAATATGTTCAATGGCTACTTCTACACTATCAGGCTCTTGATAAATTAAAATAACCTCAGGCTGCATTATCTTCATTACTTTCAATCCATATTTTGTACAATGACTAGCATTTTTATACTTGAATTTTTGTACTTATCCGTAAATATATAACTTATACATTTGAACCATTGATAGCTAGTAACTAAGCAATAAGGTGATGTGATTATATATTTGTTAAAAATAACCCTGTTGCGCTCAGTTCCCTTAAATTACCCTGAATTACCTATTCAAGCAATATATCAGTTAATTGTGGGTAATATTTAGAGGTTTATTCCCCATATTTTATGACAACTCTCTGTTAATTCATCACGAAAATCAGGATGTGCAATCTCTATTAAGGCTTTTGCACGCTCTTTTAAGCTTTTGTTACGTAAGTTCGCAATACCGTATTCTGTAACTATGTATTGAACATGAGCTCTAGTGGTAACTACACCAGCACCTGAGTCTAATGTGGTTACAATACGGGATAGTTGGCCATGTTTTGCTGTTGAAGGTAGAGCAATTACAGCCTTTCCTCCTTTGGATAAACTAGCACCACGGATAAAGTCCATTTGCCCGCCAACCCCAGAATAAATAGAGGTTCCAATTGAGTCGGCACAAACTTGGCCTGATAAATCTACTTGTAAAGCACTATTAATTGCTGCGACATTATCATTACGTTTTATGATTGATGTATCGTTGACATACTCTATATCTAAAAAAACCACCTGTGGGTTGTCATCAACGAAGTCATATAGCTTTTGTGTACCAACGGCAAATCCAGTAACTATTTTTCCTGGGTGAATTCTTTTCATTCGATTGGTGATTACACCAGTATCAACTAATTCAAGTAATCCATCGGAAAACATCTCAGTATGTACGCCAAGATCTTTTCTGTCTGTTAAACAAGCTAAAACAGCATCAGGGATAGCACCAATACCCATTTGTAGGCAATCACCATCATTAATTAATTTGGCAACATTCTTACCTATAGCTTGAGTTATTTCATCAAAATTTTCTTGAGGATGCACAGGTAATTCATCTTCTTGCCAATAAACGCTATGAAACCTATCGTATGAAATAAACCCATCGCCATGTGTTTTTGGCATATTAGGATTGATATGAGCAATAATTTTTTTTGCTACAAGACAAGCTGCATTGGTTGCTTCCACTGAGATACCCATAGTACACATACCATGCTTATCTGGAGGTGATACCTGTATAACGGCAGTATCTACAGGCTGTTCACCTGAATTAAATAATTTTGGCAATTCTGAAAGAAACATTGGAACATAATCAGCTTCGCCTAACGCCATAAGAGGTCGTGTTGAGGTACTGCTGAAATAACAACGGTGACGTAAATGATGAAATAACTCTGGTGCGGCCAAAGCTTCTGATCTTTCAGTATGTAATTGTAGCAAAGTTAGGTTTTGGCGGCTTTTAGCATGAATTGCTAATGCATTAAGAAGAATTCTTGGCGTAGCAGCCATCGAATGAGTCCAAATAAACTCATTATCGTCAATAGCAGAAATTGCTTCTAACGCAGTATCACAAACCTTAACAGACATCATTTATCCCTAATTATTAATTTATTTTGAGTTAACACAAAACGACTAATGCGATGAACAAAAGAGCATATCAGCTATCTGCTGTCTCTTATACACATCTCCGAGCCCACGAGACGTAGAGGAATCTCGTATG
>CAJXUT010000142.1 GCA_913061365.1 uncultured Colwellia sp. | reverse complement strand
AGATTCCTCTACGTCTCGTGGGCTCGGAGATGTGTATAAGAGACAGATATTAAGTAGTTGACAATCAGTAACGCAAAATGCAATATTAGTTAATATGTTAACTAGTGTTTTTTTATTGAGCAGTTAAAGAGACAGTCTTCTCATCTATATACAGGTTATTAGACAACTCTAGAATAGTTCCAATTATGAATATGACATTGGTGCTATTTCATTGATGAGTATTACTTCAACTGACAAGTAAATTATCGCCATCTTGAAATAAAAAATAATTAATAGCACCAGTAACAGCTTACTCAAAGAAATATGAGTATTAGTAAATATTTTCGATGAAACATAACTGCTTCAAAGCATTTATTAAGAAAATAAGTACTGGATTATTGATAACTGTTTTTACTGTAAAAACCCAGAAAACAACAGTTTTTTCGCTGACAGGTACTAGTACTAAAGTTGGTGTAAGAATATAAAAACAACACTAGTAAAAAGTTATTGGTTATATCAAAGTAGATATTGAAAAAGGCGTAAAAGTGATTATTGGTAATGATAACTGCGTTAATTTAGTCAATCATTACCTGCTAAAAATTATATAAATTTTAGTAGTAAATAATCACAACTCACTTGAGTTCTAAGGGAGAAAGTAAAAAAGCATCATTATTAATACAATGAGTAAACTCGATAATAATTATATAAAAACATAAAACATTTAGTTTAGGAGAGAAGACTATGAAGAAATCACCTTTAATGAAAATTACAGCCGCACTAGGTTTGTGTGTAGCTTTATCAGCATCAGCAGCTGCTGATACAGTATTGCGTGTTGCGACTTGGTTACCGCCAGGGCATGCTATGAATGCTGAAATGTGGCCTACTTGGGGCAAGTGGATTGAAGAAGCTACTGAAGGTAGAGTGAAAATTAAACTAGAATACGGCATGGGTCATCCAAAAAGTATGTTTGATCTAGTAGAAGATGGCGTTGTTGATGCTAGCTTTAGTTATCACGGATATGTTCCTGGTCGTTTTAAATTACCACAAATTGCAGAGCAACCAGGTCTTGACTCTAATGCAGAAGATGCATCTGTTGCACTTTGGCGTGTACAAGATAAATACTTTAAAGACGCTGGTGAATTCGAAGGTTTAACTTTAGCAGCTATATTTACACATGGTCCTGGTTATGTTCATACCATCAAGCCAGTTGATAGCCTTGCAGCATTAGAAGGCAAAAAGATTCGTATCGGTGGTGGTATCCAAAGTGATTTAGGCAAACGTCTTAAAATTACACCAATCGCAGCTCCAGGTTCTAAAGTATATGAAATGCTACAACAAGGCGTAATTGATGGTGTATTTATGCCAATGGGCGAGCAACAATCATTACGTTTATATGAAGTAGCGCCTAACGTGTTAGCTGTACCAGGTGGCATGTACTTAGGTAGTTTTTCAATTTTCATTAACCCAGATTTCCTAGCTGACTTACCTAAGAAAGATCGTGACGCAATCATGAGTGTTTCAGGTGAAAAACTTTCAGCAATGGCTGGTAGAGCTTGGGATAACGCTGATGCTAAAGGCTTAGCTTTCGCTAAAAGCAAAGGTGTTAAAATCACAAGCAATAAACAATTAGGCGAAGAGTTTAAACAATTCAGCAAAGGCCTAGATCACGAGTGGATTGAGAATGTTAAAAGTAAAGGCGTTGATGCTAAAGGTGCATTAAAAGAATTACGTAAAATCGCTCAAAGCCAAGCTAAGTAGGGAGTTGTTCTATGTCATTTAGTGCTTGGTTATCAACGCACTACGAAGAAAAAGGGCTAGTCAAGTGGATAGCCTTTTTCCTAGAAGTAATTGCGGCCATAACCTTATTAATTTTAATGTTACTCACGTGTACCGATGTGTTAGGTCGCTATTTATTTGATAACTCATTAGATGCAGCCTCAGAGTTGACCGAAATATGCATTGCTGTTTTGGTCTTTGCTGAAATGCCAATAATTACGTGGCGTGGTGGTCACGTAGTTGTTGATATTTTAGATAGATTCATAGGCGATAAAATTATAAAAATATTAGGATTACTATCCATTTTTGTTATGTCGAGTTCACTTTATTATGTAGCTCATCGTATATTTTATATCGGTGGACGCTCAATTCGACGCGGTGAAGAAAGTGAATATTTAGCAATCCCAATGGGACATGTAGTGCAATATATTGCAATTATGAGTTGGGTTACGGCCGGTGCCGTTATCACTTATGGTATTTATATTCTACTATTCCCGAATACACCAACACAAAGTTCAGATTCAGATTCAGATTCAGATTCATCAAGTACAGAGGAGGCGAAATAATATGACAATTGCACTTATTGGCTTTGCAGTTTTATTAGTACTTATTATTATAGTGCGCATTCCTATTGCCTTTTCTATGGGTATTGTTGGTTTTGGTGGTTTTGCAGTATTGCAAGGTCTCACATTAGACAATATTGCTGATTTTCGCTGGACAGCAAGTTTATCAATGGCTTCTAAACGAATCATTGATACTGCCCAAGAGTACAGTCTATCAGTAATTCCTTTATTTATTTTAATGGGTAACTTGGTTACTAAATCAGGTTTATCTCAAGAACTTTACCGTGCTTCTTATGCCTTTTTAGGTCATAAAAAAGGCGGATTATCAATGGCAACCGTTGTTGCTTGTGGTGGTTTCTCTGCAATTTGTGGCTCAAGTTTAGCTACTTCTGCAACAATGGCAAAGGTGGCTATGCCACCAATGCGTAAATATGGCTATGCTGATTCATTGGCAACTGCTTCAATTGCAGCTGGCGGTACATTAGGTATTTTAATTCCGCCAAGTGTTATTTTAGTTTTATATGGATTAATGACTGAAACCAGTATACGTGAACTTTTCGCTGCCGGTTTTATTCCAGGTTTCCTTGGTATTTTAATGTACCTTGGTGCAGTAAAATATACAGTATGGCGTGATCCTTCAACTGGTCCTTGTGGCGATAAAATGTCTTGGCCAGATCGCATAGACGCAATGAAAGGTGTCTGGGGCGTTTTAACCTTATTTACTGTTGTAATGGGTGGTATTTACTTAGGTATATTCACTCCTACTGAAGCAGCTGGTGTTGGCGCTGGTGGTGCATTTATCATAGCACTTGGCAGAAGATCACTTACGATAAGATCTCTTTTTGAAACATTGTCAGATACTGCTAGAACAACCACCATGCTGTTTACGGTATTGATTGGTGCATTAATCTTCTCTGACTTCATTAACCGTGCTGGCTTACCAGCTGATTTATTCACTTTGGTTAGTGGGCTTGATGTTTCACCAATGGTAGTAATATTTGTTATTTTAGCCATATATATAGTATTAGGTATGGTTTTTGAAAGCTTATCAATGATGCTATTAACCGTTCCAATTTTCTACCCACTTGTTCAAAGCATGGGATTTGACTTAGTTTGGTTTGGTATTGTTGTTGTTGTTGTAACAGAAATAAGTTTGATTACACCGCCTGTTGGTATGAATGTATTTGTTTTAAGTGCCGTCTTAAAAGATATTAAAGCAAGTACAATATTTAAAGGTGTAACACCGTTTTGGTGTGCCGATATCATACGACTGCTACTAATAACATTAGTTGCTCCAATCGCTCTAGCCCTCCCCATATGGCTCTATCGATAATAAAAATCCAAAGGTAACATTGATTAACAATGTTACCTTTTTTTATCTTTAATCTTGTTTATTAAAGACGAATTATTAGAGAGGAAATCATGACTAGCAAAACAAAAATTAATAAAATCCTTTATGCCTCTGATATAGAAAAAGGATCACGACCTGCCTTTCGTGCAGCGATGAGTTTATGTGGCAAGTATGAATCTGAAATTACTTACTTACACATATTAGAGCCGTTATCTAGCTCTGCACAAAACCTCATAAAAAATCTTGTTGATACTAAAGATGTTGAAGGGATTTATCAAAAAAGCTTAATTAATTTAAAAGCAAAGATTGAAGATCGTATTGGCCATTTTTTCGAACAAGAAATTGAGTTTCATGACACTCTTGATGTAAGTAAAATCAAGTCACGAATTGAAGAAGGCGTTGCTTGGGAAACTATCATTAAAGTAGCTAATGAGATTGACGCTGATGTGATTGTAATGGGTACTCGTACTCATTCAGCTGTAGGGCAGTTTTTCTCTGGCTCTACCGCTAATAAAGTGATGCTTAACACGAAAAGACCACTGTTAATTATTCCACTTAAATAAAAGACTGTAATATAGCTGTTGCTGAATAGATTTAGTAACAGCTTATTTCTCTTCCCCATCGTTCACGATAAAAATAATCAAAGCACTTAAACGCTATCATAGCTTCTTTCGTTTTGTCTGCCTCTATTGCACCTTCCCCTATTTCCCCTATATTTATACAAGTATATTCTAAAGAAGAATTAGCCATCATGGTCATACATCATTAACTTAATACTTTGAAAAAGTCAGCTTGTTAATGTAATTATATTGTAGATTAAACCTAATTTTTATTCTTTTACACCCTTTAAAATCAATACTCAACTACTGATTTTTTGCGAGTAACTGTAGAAATTTATCACTGGGTACAGGCTTAGAGAAGTAATAGCCTTGGCCATAATCACAGCCTGAATCCAATAAGAGCCTTCTTTGCTCTTCAGTTTCAATGCCCTCAGCAATCACTTTTAATCCTAACTTCTGCGCCATAGTGATTATGGCTTCAGATAAAATCATGTCCTCTGATCCTGTCGCTAAGTTTTTTGTAAACGATTGATCTATTTTTAAATAATCTAGTTCAAACTTTTTCAAATATGAAAGTGATGAATAGCCTGTACCAAAATCATCCATAGACAACTTTATATCTGCTGCTCTAAATTCAGATAACCGCTCCATAGTACTTTTATTGTTATCCATTAATAGACCTTCGGTGATTTCTATTACAATATTTTTGCCTGATAGTTCATTTTCCGTAAGGTAAGATAGAAAATCAAAATGATGTATTGATTCTCTAAACTCTATAGGTGATTTATTAACACTTACTTGAATATCTACACCCAACTGCTCTTTAGATTTTTTAATATGCTTAACAGTCTCTTTAAAGACCCAATCACCAATTTCTACAATGAGACCAGACTCTTCTGCAAGTGGAATAAAGTCAGCTGGACTCACTATTCCTCTAACAGGATGATTCCAACGTAAAAGAGCTTCTGCTTTTCGAATAGTTCCTGTTTTCAGCTCAACAATCGGTTGGTAATAAACGACAAGTTGATTTAACTGAATAGCTTTACGCAAGTCATTCATTAACTCTAAATGATTTAACGCTTGCTCTTGCATTGAGGCGGTAAAGTAACAGAAGCGATTACGGCCAAGATTTTTTGCAAGATACATAGCTTGATCGGCATTTTTAAGTAATTCTAGGGCGGCACTTGCATCACTTGGGAATAACGTAATGCCGATACTAGCAGATATATATGATGGCATTTCAGAAATGAAAAAGGGTTTAGTTAGGTTAAGTAAAATTTTCTGACAAATGGTTTCAACATTATAAATATCAGATAAGTCAGATAAAATAATGGCAAATTCATCTCCCCCTATTCTTGCAACAATATCAACTTCTCTAACACTTGAAGTTATTCGTTTACCAGCATCAACAAGTAATGCATCACCATAATCATGACCTTTACTATCATTAATGACTTTGAAGTTATCTAAATCGAGAAAAATTAACGCAAATGCTTGTTGTTTACGATGAGAGACCTTAATTTCTTGTTCTAACCGATCAATAAACATTCTGCGATTAGGTAAGTTAGTCAAGCTGTCATAGTTTGCCTGTCTTAGTATTAACTCATCTGATTTTTTCTTTTCTGTAATATCTGAAAATAATGCAATACGCCTGAATACTTCACCGTAATCATCATAAACCGTATTAATTGATAACCATTCTGGATAATCAGTACCATTTTTCCTAGTATTCCAGATTTCTCCTTGCCATTTTCCCGTAAGGCTTATTTCTTCCCACATTGATTGATAAAATTGTTTACTCTGTTTTCCTGAACTGAAAACTTTAGGATCTTTACCCATTAACTCTTGTTTTTCATATCCTGAAATTTCAGATAAAGCAGGATTAATCGCAATAATTTTATTATGAAGGTCGGTAATCATCATGGCTTCAGACGTATTCTTATAAACCATATCAGCCAATTTTAAGCCTTCTTCTTGTTGGCGCTGGTTTGTAATATCCTTACTAATACTAATTAAGCCAATCACCTCACCTTGTGCATTTTTCAATTTTGCTTTAGTTATTTCAAGTAAGTACGACTTTTCATTTACACGCGGAATAGTTTCATAAGAAATATGTGGAGTATCTTGTTCAAATGCAGCTTGATCAGACGCTAAACAGTTTTGCGCAATTTCATTCCCCAATAATTCACCTAAACTTGCTGAGGGTGTATTCAACATATCTTCTTCTTTTATGCCGACCAAATCACAGAAGGTTTTATTCACAAAGTGGTAACGACCGTCTACACCTGTAAGCCAAATACCAATAGGTGAATTATCAATAATAGCGCGAAGTTTTGTACTTATTTCTTCTTTATCAATCATTAGACTTTGCAGAGACACAGCCATTTCATTAAAGCCAACAGCTACATTATTCAACTCATCTTGTGTATCAAGAGATACACGAGCATCAAAATTTCCTTGGTAGAATTGAGTTGCAACACGAGTTAACGCCTTGATACTTCGAATAGTTGACAAATATAGCCCGACTAAAAAGTACAGCACAGTAAGAAACAAAAATGACGAAATAACAATGCTTATAAATAATTGATTATTTGCTTTTGCAACTCTGCTCTGCAGTAAACGACTCAATGTAAAGGAAAATGAATGATCTAAAAACTGAAAACCTTTATCTAAAACAGCGGTAGATAAATTATAGAATTCGAGTGAGCCCAACGAACTTGTTTCAGCGCTAATCCCTTTTAGGGTTACTGCAATGTGTTGGTCAATAGTTTGAATTAAATTCTGAGCAGAAATATTTCCTTCATCCAACCCCGACTTTTGTTTAATCATACGAATATTTTCTTTAAATATTCCTAAAGGGATAATGGCGTTAGATAGTAGAGTCGTTATTTTTTCTGTATTTTTCGTACTTTCATTTATTAAGTGTGAAACGCCTAGTCCACGTGCTTGTCCCAGTAATTCTAAAGTGATAGGTAGTGGAACCAAAAGGCTATCAATTAAGTAATGAGAGTCAAGATCATCTATTACGAGTAAGTTGAAATAATCCGCTAATTTAAGCTGTAAAGAGTTTAAGTTATGAATTAAATTGGTGTGTAAATTAAAGCTTTCATCGAGTTCCAACGTGATACTTTTAGTCTTTAAATGCTCCCATTGACTAATAATAGTTGACCAGTTTGCAATTTCTTTTAATTCTGCTGGTAATGATTCACTAACTTCAACAAGGCGTTCATCAACCTTTTTATTAACTAATAGCTGTTTATTCACACTCCCTTCAACACCTGCAATTACTGCTGCTGAAATACCTCGGTGCTGTTGTAGTGATTGAATTAACCTTGATGATTTTTGAGCCTGATTTAAACCTAATAGCTGTTGATTAGCAGTGCTGATAGATTCAGACAACGATATTATTAAGGAAACTGAAACCATCAATAAAGCAATAAGTGAAAGTCCTCCAAGCACAATAAATTTATATGAAAAACTTAAGTTATTCATTAAAGATATCGCAGGATTAAATAATTTTTTCACAAAAAATTCCTAGAGCACAAAAGTAATTAAAACAGGTAAAAACAGTAATAGTGTGAGCTTATTATAATATCTAAGCACTGAATGCATGCCCAAGTGAACTGAGAGAGTTTGCTCGCGAATTGATTTCTTCCGTTTCACTTTCAACAGCATTCGCTTGATAAAGATTATTTTGAGAGGCTTCGCTAATATTTATTATATTTCGACTAATCTCTTGTGAAACCATGCTTTGCTCTTCAGAAGCAGCCGATATTTGTATAGTTAAATCAGAAATATCTGAAATGGCATTATAAACTTTATCGACAACTTCATATGCCTGACTTGCTTTGACAGCACATTCGTCAGCAGAATTTTTTCCCTTGTTCAAATTGGCTGACCAAGAAAGTAATGTCGTTTGAATTTCGCTAACAGATGATTGAATTTGTTTAGTGGCACCGTGAGTTCTGCTAGATAATGCTCGTACCTCATCTGCAACAACTGAAAAACCTCTGCCGTGTTCTCCTGCTCTTGCAGCTTCAATCGCCGCATTTAAAGCAAGTAGATTTGTTTGATCGGCAATACCTTGTATTTCTGCCATGATACTGCCTATTTTTTCCGCTTCATTAGATAACTCAGATGCGGCTGATGCTGACTGCTCAACTTCATGTGCTAGAGCATTAACTTGCTCCATTGTATGTTTCATCGCAAATGTTGCTACTTTACAATCTTGATGAGCTTGACTAATTTTTTCTGAGGTAAATGTCGTGTTATTGGCAACCTCATCAATAGTTGCGACCATTTCTTCTACTGCGGTTGAAACTTGATGTAACTCTGCAGTTTCTTGTTCTGCACCTTTTTTAGCTATTCGAGCAGCATTTTCTAAGTTCCCTGCACCACTTGTTAATGAGTGAGTACTATCTAGAATACGCCCTAAAATGGTATTAATTTTCCCTTCAGCCATTTTTAAATGAAAATCTACAATTCCCTGAGGACGATTACCTGAATAGATAAGCCGAGAAATACTGTCATATTCTGAGGTTAATTCTTTAAAATATTTCGGAACATTAATCAGTTCATTTCTATAAATAACAAAAGGAATAATGGGTAGCAAAAACATGGTATATAAAAAGATCGTAGCTGAGAAAAGTGTTAAAGCATTTAACCCTAAATATGCTATGTGTTTTGCCGCTTTACTTTGATACCACTTATTAATGGGTTTGCCAGCATTAATAGCCTTGTATACTGAAATTGCCTTATTTTTGGTTTTATCATCAAGCTTAGTTCTTACTGACTGGTAACCTACCAGCTCTCCTGACTCAAAAATAGGAGAAACAAAAGCGTCAACCCAATAGTATCGACCATCTTTACAACGGTTTTTAACAACTCCCCGCCAAGGTAAACCCAACTTCAATTTTTTCCACAAATCATTAAAGGCACTTGATGGCATGTCAGGGTGTCTAGCAATATTGTGATTTTTACCAACGAGTTCTTCAAGGGCGAATCCTGCAATACGACAAAAAGCAGCATTAGCATAAGTGATCACACCTGTTTTATCTGTCGTTGAAACAAGTTCTTCGTCCTGCTGAAGATTTACTTCCTCATTAATCAAAGTTTGATTATTCCTGTTCATATCACTTCCCTTTAATAATAAGTCGCCATTGTTTTTTATAAATTTAACCAAGTGCTAACGATATGAAAAAACAACTAAAAGTGATTGTTTTGATAACCACCACAGATAACGATAAAAACGACAAAAACGACAATCCTGATGAAATATAGCGAAATTTATATTTTAATTCAAGACAAAGTGAGGTAAATTTGTTTAAGATCAATATATTAAGTTTATTTGATACTTACAAACCATAAAGGCGCGATTTGAACACCACTAATAACTCACTTCTAACTCCCTCTGAAGCAGCAGAATTACTACATGTAGCACCAACCACAATTCGTCATTGGGCTCAAAATGGACGTTTGCCTTTTATAACGACACCAGGAGGACATAGACGTTTTACTCGTGAAAATATTTTATCGTTAATGTCTCCCTCAGAAGGGAATGCAGATACTCATTTTTCTATTTTAATAATTGAAGATGATAAAGACTTTTCAGACATGTTAGTTCAATTGTTAGAAAGCTTTTTCTCGCCTATTGAAATAGCTGTTGCACATGATGGTTTTGAAGCAGGAGATTTACTTCATTCGTTTAAACCAGATTTGGTTATTTTAGATCTAATGATGCCTGGTATTAATGGTTTCTCTATTTGTCACCGTATCAAAAGCACACCTTCAACTAAAGAGATTCAAGTCATTGCCATGACAGGTGCTCTCACCGAAGAGAATGTCGAAAGAATCACTCATTTGGGGGCAGAATTATGTTTAGGGAAGCCACTAAACTTTAATTTGTTAAAAGAAACAATCACCCAATTTATAGATAAAAAATCACCAACGATATAAAGTTTTTAGCTCTTTTTTATCCGCTGTTGAGTAAAACTTATTTTTTATTAACTCTGTCTCTTATACACATCTCCGAGCCCACGAGACGTAGAGG
>CAJXUT010000141.1 GCA_913061365.1 uncultured Colwellia sp. | reverse complement strand
GCTCGGAGATGTGTATAAGAGACAGGATTTAATTGTTATTATGGTGTCTTCAGATGAAAATCCAGACATTATGCAAAAAGCGATTAATTTTGGTGCTGCTGCTTTTATTCCTAAGTCGGTTGATTTATCAACTATTGCGAACGCGATTAATGCCGTATTGGCAGGCGACACTTGGCTACCAGAAAATATGCCAGATAATAACGATGCTAAATTAGCGCAAGAGCATAAAAAATTGGCACAGCAATTAGCGCAATTAACGCCGCAGCAATATACGGTTTTGTCTTTAGTGGCTGATGGGCAATTAAATAAGCAAATTGCAGGTATTTTAGATATTAAAGAAAATACAGTAAAAAAACATGTGTCAGCAATTTTACTGCAGCTCGGTGTTTATAATCGCACGCAAGCGGGTTTGGTGTATCAACAATTAATGTTAACTCCCCAAGAAAATGTTTCTTTAAATTAATCCCTTAATAGCTGCTTCATCAACTTCTTCAATGCTAAGGCCTTTATTGGTTTACGCATAAAATAGAACTGAGCGCTATTGGTGTGTTCTCGCACCTCTTCTGATGGATCAGCAGAACAAATAATACAGGGAATATTCCATACTTGCTTAGATAAGGTTTGTTGTGTCAAATCCACACCATTTTCATTATTGTCTAGATGGTAATCTGAAATAATTATTCTTGGGATAAAGTCATGTACGTTAAGCAAGGAAGTAAGGCTTGCTTCATCTTTTGCTGCAAGTACTTTACAGCCCCATTCTTCTAACTGAGTCTGTATTGCTTTAAGCATGATTGCGTCATTGTCGATTAATAAAATGGGTAGTTCGATAAAGTCACTGGCGACGCTATTTAATGGCTGAGGTTCTAAAACTTTTTTAGGAGCGATTTTTACAGTACTACGAGGTAGAGTGACACTAAAGCAAGTACCTTTTCCTAGTGTAGATTTAACTGTTATATCAACATGAAGTAATTTGGCAATACGCTCACAAATAGCTAATCCTAAACCTAAGCCTGACTTATCTTGTGTTTGCGCTAGGCGTTCAAATTCTTTAAAAATAGTTGTTTGATCTGCTGTAGTTATGCCCGGACCGTTATCCCAAACTTCTATAATTATTTTGTTTTGTTTATGTTTAACCCCCAAAAGAACTTTACCTTGTTTATTTTGTTGCGGGCAGTAATTTAACGCATTTGATAAAAAATTTTGCACGATACGACGAAGTAGCCTTTGGTCAGTTTCTACAATACAAGTTGTTTTTACATAATTGAATTGTAAGCCTGCTTGTTGCGACAACAACCTAAACTCTTGGCCCAATGGGGCGAGTAGGTCATCAATTGAGAAACTGCGGATATCAATTTTTTCTGAACTATTATCAAGTCTTGATATTTCTACTAAATCAGCTAATAAGCTTTCTGCAGCGCTTAAAGAATGCTGAATGTTATTGGCTAGTTCGCTTAAATCACTTCCCTGTACTTTTTTATTCAACATATTGGTGAATAATGACAAAGCATTGAATGGCTGCATTAAATCGTGACTTGCAGCAGCTAAGAACTTAGTTTTACTGGTATTTGCAGCTTCAGCTTCTGCTTTTGCCTTTGATAACTCTATAGTACGCTCAGTGACTCTTCGCTCTAGATGCTCGTTAGCTTGTTGTAATGCTTTTGCTGCTTCGATATGGGTAGTGATATCTGAAAAGGTGCTTACAAAGCCACCACCGGGCATTGCTTGACCACGAATCTCTAGCACAATTCCGCATGGCATTTCTCGTTGAAAGTAATGGCTATTACCTTGGCGCATATGCGCGATTCGACGATGGATATAATCATCTTCTTTCTCGTGATCGCTTATCTCATTTTGATTGGTGATGATAATACCGCGTTCAGCATTGAAACGAATGAGTTCAGCAACGGGTTTACCAACACTCACTACGTTGGACGGGTAGCAAAGTAGATCAATGTAACGTTTATTCCACGCTACAATACGCATGTCAGCATCAACCACACTAATGCCTTGCTCAATATTCTCAACACTTGCTTGTAATAGCTCACGATTAAAGTGAAAAAGCTTATTTGCTTCATCAACAATATTAACTACGTCTTGCAACGGCATTGTTTGCTGCGTGGTTACCGCCTTCATTACCATGCTTGTTGAAGCTGAGCCGAGCACACTCGATAACTGTAGGCGTGTATGCTCAATTAAGGCTTCAGAAGCTTTGGTGCTTGTTAACTGTTTAGCATGATCCTGAAGAAAAAGTTCAGCAGCATCGTTATTAATGAACCGTTGTAGTAAATGATATAGATCTTTACTTGATAAATTTTGCTCATGCCCACCTTGTTGTTTGTAAATAAACAACTCTGCTTGCAACTTTTCTGACACACTGCGATGAGTTAATAAGGAGATAACAACGAAACATAGGCTGTTGGCTAATAAACTAAAAAATAACCCGTGACTAATATGATCAAGCGAATTAATGCCAAAGAGTTCATAAGGTTTGAGCCAGCTGAGATTAAAAATCCCTTTGTTTAACCAAAGAGAATCAGGAAATAAACTAGGTAGCAATAAAGTATAAAGCCAGATAATACTGCCGACAATTAAGCCGATTAGTGCTGCTTTTTTTGTTGCCTTGCGCCAATACAAAGCACCAATGACTAAAGGCGCTAATTGCGACAGCAGAACAAAAGAGAGTAAACCTATTGTGGCTAGATGATTTTGTTGATTGATTATGCGCTCAAAAGTAAAGGCTAAAAGCAATAATAGTGCAATGGCTATGCGGCGCATATTGAGTAATAAATGAGACAGCTGAGTTTTTTGTTTACCAACAAAGTTATTGTAATGTAGTAACAAAGGCGTAACTATTTCGGTAGTTACCATGGTACTTAGTACAATGGTTGCAACAATAACCATACTTGTTGCAGCAGCTAAACCGCCAATGTAAGCGAGCCCCCCTAACCAAGCTTGTTGGAAAAATAATGGTATGGTAATGACATAAGTATCGGCATTAACATTTCCACCGGGAAATAAATTTTGTCCTGCAAGAGCGATAGGTAATACAAAAATATTTATCGCGATCATGTAAAAAGGGTATAAATAGCGCGCACTCTTGAGCTCATTTTCTTGATGATTTTCTATCATTATCATGTGGTATTGCTGAGGCAAAATGAAAATAGTTATCATACCGAGAATGGCTTGAGAAATGGCAAAGTAACTGTTACTTACTGGTTGAATATTTGCCGCTTGTTGAGATTGAGCAAATAAGTCAGTAACCCCATCAAAAACAAAAAATGTAGCAAAAATTCCCACCGCAGTGAGTGCAAATAATTTGATTATTGAACTAAAAGCTATTGCCAGTACTAAGCCTTGGCTTTGCTTGTTAATAGCCGCTTGTCTTGCACCAAATAATATACTGAAAATAATAAGTACTAGCGTGACGATAAAGGTAGTACTTATACCTGATTGATAAGAGCCAGTAAGTAAATCAAAGCTTTTACTGATTGCCCGTAATTGAAGGGCTATATAGGGAATAGTACCTAATAAGGCGACTAAGGTAACGGTTGTAGCAATTGCTGGAGAACGGTCATATCGACAGGCAATAAAGTCGGCAATAGAGGTTAAATTTTGCTGCTTAGTAATACGCAGAATTCTGAGTAGCATTGGCCAAGCTAATACAAAACATAAAATTGAACCAATATAGATAGGTGCTAGCCAAGCCCCTGTGGTTGCTGCTTGCCCAACGGTGCCGTAAAAAGCCCAAGAGGTACAACTAACGCCTAACGATAAACTATAAATCCATGGCCGAGAAAACCATTGCTTATTGGTTTGCTTTTGTCCCCAATAGGCTACAACAAAAAGCAGTAATAAATAGCCAATGGAGAGTAAAGAAATCAACCAAGTATCTAGAGACAGCCAAACTAACAAATATTATTCCTTGGAGAAAAGTAGCTCAAAATTGTATGCAGATACAATAGCATGCGTTGAGAAAAAACACAGCGAACGAAGGTAGTACATAATTGTGTTATTTATTTAGTTAAGCTAATTAAAAGTCACTGTGTAGAGATGAAATATTTTTAATGAATTTACCTAATATAAACAATAAATACATAGTCGCAATGCTTGTCTTCGTAAGTTACACCTTATTTGCCATGGCTTGGGTGGGCGGAACAGCGAGTATGGGTCAAATAATGGCAAGCATGGAAATAGACAGTTTAGCTTCTGCAAGCTTCATTAGTGGCGCAGTTACTTTAGCCAAAATTGTGGGAACATTCATTGCTGCATGGTTAGCGGTAAAAGTTGGCGTAAAAAAAGCCTTTTTTATTTCAGGTATCTTGATTTCTATTGGCATATTAACGCCATTAGCGCCTAATTATGAACTATTGCTAGCGAGCCGTTTTTTGATGGGGCTTGGTGGCGCCTTTATGATTGTATATTTCAATCCTATTGTTATGGCGTGGTTTGAACCAGAAGAACGCCCTACAGTTAATGGCATTAATGCAGTAGCCTTTAATGTTGGAACGGGTATTATTTTATGGCAAATGAGCAACTTTAATTTATTAACAGGCAGCTGGAAGAGTACCTTATTACTTTTTTCTTTAGTCAGTGTTTTATTAAGTTTTGCTTGGTTGTTAGTGAAAGATAAAGAGAATAATACAACTGTTAAGCAAGCAGATAAAAAGCAAGTTAGCTATTCTTATGTTGAAGGTTTGAAAGATAAATTTAATTGGATTTATGCATTAACTTATTCAGGAATTCTAGCCTTTTATATTTGTTTATTTACCTTTTATCCTAAAGCCGGTATTAGCCAGAGTGCATTGGTGATAGCGTCAGGCATTATTGGTACGCTAGCGGGCATTGTTTATAGTAAAAAGTTTGTCACCCGTGTTCCTGTCATACGATGGTCTGGATTAGTAATAATAATTACCGTATTAGGTTTATCTTTTGGCAATTCTGAATGGCTACAAACACTTTGTGCTATGGTGCTCGGTTTTTTCATCTTCTTTCCTATCACTGCCTTGGTCACTATCCCGCATGAATTACCTAAAATGACAGGAGAACGAATTACCGTTGTGTTTAGCTTGTTTTATTCAATTAGCTACTTAATTGCCACAATAGTCTTGTGGAGTTTTGGGCGCTTGGTTGATATCAATGATGGGGACTTTACTAGCGCTTTTACCTTAATTACGGTGGTTAGCAGTACATTTTTTATTGGTAGCTTCTTTTTGCCAGAAACGGCAAACTATAAAAACATAGAAACAAAGGCAGAGCCTGAACAAGAGGAGTCATCATGCGAGGCATAATATCAGATAAACTAGTAGGGTTAATTGAGCAGGCTAATATTGCTGCCAAAGAAGCAAAGGAAAACGGTGTTCAACTTACTCCTAGTTTGGTCCGTGGAAACATTGAAAAACTGAGCGTTTTTATTGGAGAAGGGCCTGAGTTAGCTTTGGTGAAAGAAAGTGCTTTTACTACGCCTACACATAGCATTCCTGTTAGAGTTTATAGCCCTGATCCTGAAAAAAAACTACCCGTTGTTTTACATTACCACGGTGGTGGGCATTTATGTGGCAATATTGAACTATACGATACAATTAGTCGAAAAATAGCAAAAGCAGGAAACTGTGTTGTTATTGCGGTTGAATATCGATTAGCACCTGAATTTCCATATCCAGCAGGTATTGATGATAGCCAATATGCATTAGAACATTATCAAGATGTTTTAGCTGATGTTAATTTTAATGAGCAGTTAATTATTGCTGGCGATAGTGCTGGCGCTGCCATTTGTACTACGTTGGCTAGCAAAAACATTGTAAATTCAAAGGTTAACATTGATAAGCAAATACTTGTTTATCCGAGTGTAGATTACACCATGAGCAGTAAGTCTATAGATGAAAATGGTGTAGGTTTCTTGTTAGAAAAAGAAAAAATAGTATGGTATTTTGGTCAATACTTCCAACATAATGAACCCAGTAAGTTGGTATCTCCTTTGTTTATGCCAATGGCAGACACAATGCCCAAAACGCTTATTTTTACTGCGGGTTGTGATCCCCTTAGAGATGAGAGTTTTGCTTATGCTCAGGCTTTAGAAAAAGCAGGAGTGCAAGTTGAACAATGTACTTTTGATGGAATGATTCATGCCTATATGTTACTTGATAGTTTTGTTAAAAGTGAGTGTGATGAAACGTATCGAATGATGGGTGAATTCATTCAGAAGTAATTCTGATATAAGCTTAAAGTATATTATAAGTAGCGGAACTTATAGTTAGTGAGTAGCTGCTTACTCACTAACTATTTAAAAATATAAATTCTTCTATATTGTGAACAACTTTTCAATTTAGCGTTTATAAAACTTCTTTTGCCGCTCTAAACGCTTCTTGTGCTGCAGGTGCTCCACAGTAAACGGCACTGTGTAATAAAACTTCACGAATTTCTTCTTTGGTTGCACCATTATTTAATGCGCCACGAATGTGACCTTTTAACTCTTGCGGGGCTTTTAATGCCGCTAGCATAGCAATTGTTACTAAGCTGCGTGTTTTGCGATCTATACCTTCTCGTTGCCATGTAGATCCCCAACCGTGGGCATTAATATAATCCTGCATTGGTTGGGTAAAGTCATCGGCATTATTTAAAGCGCGATCAACAAATTCATCGCCCATTACCTGTCGGCGGATTTCTTCACCAGATGTTTTAGTCATATCATACTTCCTCATAAAATAGCTTTATACCCGTTCCACTTGAAAATACATGATTCAGCTGGAATTAGAAACGTCTTTAGGCAAGGCATTGATTGAAGAGAATGGTTATTCCCTTCTCAAAATCAATAACGAAGTATAAAGCGTTTCTAAACCAGCCCCTCGGGGAAGGCTGAGCAAATCATATTCTGCGTTACATTTGTTTTTAAGGGAATAACCCTTAATAAAAAAATGTGCCTTGATTATGAATCGCTCAGACTTCCTGAAACGAGCATCTTCAAGTGGAGCGGGTATGCATCAGTGTAACGTGAGCTATTCACTTATCATCAATTTTATTTTAAATAGTGATTATAGTAATCGAAAATATCATGGGTGATTGAGTCGCGTTTACTATTCAGTTCCGTTTCTGGCTAGTGCTCGATATAAAAGTGGTTATAATCTGGTTATCAACACAAAATAGAACCACTTATGTTAAATAATGACGTTTGCCAAAAAGCTCGTTTATCGCGGGATCCTCGTTTTGATGGTAAATTCTTTACGGCGGTAAAAACAACTGGGATTTACTGTCGCAGTATTTGTCCTGCGCCGCCTCCGAAAGAGAAAAATGTACTTTATTTTTTGACAGCGATTGAGTGTGCTAATGCAGGGTTTCGGCCTTGTTTACGTTGTCGTCCTGATAGCGCACCTAACTCTTCTGCTTGGAAGGGAGTTAATACTACATTAGAGCGAGCAATTCGCTTAATTAATGAAGGTGCTTTACAAGATGATTCTGTTTCGTCATTGGCACAACGTCTAGGAATAAGTGACCGCTATTTACGACAACTATTTAAAAAGCATATTGGTATGTCACCAAAGGCTTATGCACTATATCAACAGTGTTTGTTTGCAAAACAATTATTACATCAAACTCATTTGCCAATTACACAAGTTGCCTTGGCAAGTGGATTTAAGAGCGTCAGGCGGTTTAACGATAGCTTTCAGTCGCAATTAAAATTAACACCAACTCAGGTACGTAAATCGACTGATAATCACATAAAAAATTTGCAGTTAACATTGCATTATAGGCCACCATTTAATTGGTCAACTATGCAAAACATACTTCAAACCAGAGCAATATCAGGTCTTGAATGGTGTGACGAGCAAAGTTATGGTCGCACATTTGAATGGTTAGATTGCGTTGGAAGTTTTACCGCAAAACATATAGAACACAACAATACTTTTGAAGTAAGTATCGTTGTGGATAATTTAAGACATTTGAAAGCTATAATTTATAATATTCGTCGTATTTTAGATTTAGATGTGGATATACAATTAGTAGAGCAAGACATTCGACCTTGTTTTACTGATGACTTTACCATTAATTCAGGTATTAGATTACCGGGTATTTGGAATTTATTTGAAGCAGGAATACGTGCTATTTTAGGGCAGCAAATATCCGTTGTTGCAGCACGAAACCTTGTTGAAACATTGGTACATTCATTAGGTGAAAAAGTTGGAGATAAATTATTGTTTCCTACACCACAAGCAATAGCCTCAAGTGAGTTGAGTTTTTTTAAAATGCCAGCATCACGAAAACAAACATTACGTAATTTAGCACAACACTATATTGATTGTGATAGTCCTAATGTACCGGAACAATGGTTGGCATTGAAGGGGATAGGACCATGGACTGTTGAGTATGCCAAACTTCGTGGTTTAAGTGATCCAGACGTTTTCTTAGGGGGAGATTTGGGAGTAAAAAAAGCAATGGTCAATTTAAAGCCTAACTTTACACAAGAGCAAGCTGCCCCATGGCGCAGTTATCTAACCTTTCAATTATGGAGTCAGTTGTAATGTATACAGATTATATGGAATCTCCATTAGGGCTAGTAGAATTTAAAGCATCAGATAAAGGGATTACGCAGCTTATTTTTTGTGGTGGTCAAAAAGGTGAAGTAAAAACAAATGAAATTACGGATTGCTGCAAACAGCAATTAGCAGAATATTTTGCCGGTCAACGAAGCCAATTTGATGTCAAGCTTGATCCTCAAGGAACTGAATTTCAAAAAGAAGTTTGGCAGTGTTTATCTGACATTAAGTTTGGGCAAACTAAAACCTATCAAGATATTGCTAAAAGAGTTAATCGACCTAAAGGATCACAAGCTGTGGGTGGTGCTAATGGCAGAAACCCTATTAGTATCATTGTGCCTTGTCATCGTGTTATTGGTAAAAATGGCTCTTTAACAGGCTATGCAGGAGGGCTTGAGCGTAAATTATGGTTATTAGCTCATGAAGGTGTTGCGATTAAGCCAAGTAAAACTAATGAGGCACTTGATATAGAAAATGTTATTCATGCGAGACAGTCAAAAACACAGTTTTTAAGTTGAAGTACAATAAATACAGAAGAAAGGGGTATTGTTGATTTGAAGTTACAGAGCAACAATATCCCATATTCATTTTATCTTGTTATTTATTATTTATAACGAGCTTGTAAATAATCAAATACCGCACGAATACCGAAGGCTTCTCCTCCCAAAGGACGGCCGGGTAAGGTACGAATATTAAAAGCCATTACATCAAAGTGCACCCAGTTAGTCTCTTTACTCACAAATTTTTGTAAATAAAGCGCTGCTGTAATTGCACCACCAAAAGGTGTTGTAGAACAGTTAGCCATGTCTGCAATCGTGCTTTTAAATAAATCATTATAAGGTTGATAAAGAGGCATGCGCCATACAGGATCACTAATTTTACTGCCGGCGTTAGTTATACCTGCTGCAACTTCGTCACATGTTGAGAAAAATCCAGGTAATTCAGTGCCTAAAGCAACACGCATAGCACCAGTAAGTGTTGCAAAGTCGATAATCAACTCAGGTGACTCTGTATCTGCTTCAGTTAAGGCATCACACAAAACTAAGCGGCCTTCTGCATCTGTATTGTCTATTTCTACGGTTTGGCCACTGCGGGTTGTTAACACATCACCTGGGCGCATGGCATTGTTTGATACCGCGTTTTCAACTGCAGGAATCAACACACGTAAATTAATAGGTAAATCATGTGACATTATTAAGTGAGCCAACCCAAGTACGTGTGCTGAGCCGCCCATGTCTTTTTTCATATTACGCATGCCAGCAGAAGGTTTTAAATCTAATCCGCCACTGTCAAAACAGACGCCTTTCCCCACTAACGTGATTTTTGGATGGTTTTTATTTCCCCAAGATAAGTCAATCAATCGAGGTTCATTAACGCTCGCTCGGCCAACGGCATGAATTGTTGGGTAGTTTTCAGTTAATAAATCATCACCAATAATTTGTGTTAACTTGCCACCAAAATTGTTGGCAAGTTGTTGTGCGCTTTTACCTAAATTTACTGGCATCATATCAGCGGCTGGTGTATTGACTAGATCACGTACTAAAGCGGTTGCTTCGGCATATTTTATTGCGCTATCAACTAGTGCTTGATCATTAACGGCTAAGGTAGGCAGAGGTTTTTTATTTTGTTTTTTTGTCACATAACGAGCATAGTCATAAGCACCAATTAGCCATGCAAAACAAATGGCTTGTTGGTGTGCAGGCTCTGCATGCAGTAAAAACTGTCTCTTATACACATCTGACGCTGCCGACGAAGAGG
>CAJXUT010000140.1 GCA_913061365.1 uncultured Colwellia sp. | reverse complement strand
GATCTACACTATCCTCTTCGTCGGCAGCGTCAGATGTGTATAAGAGACAGGTGCTGTACTGGTTAATAATAAAAATCCGATTAACATTATTTTCTTTTTCATAAAGTACCTTAAATTAAACCCGATAAATCCGCTAAACCCACGTAAAATAAATGCCTATCACTAATAAAGTGCTAATAATACTCAGTGATACTGTTCGGTTCATTCGACGTTGAGCAAGTGCTAAAACAAAACCTGTAATACTGAATAAAATCATTAGCCCTGCACTTAAGTCGATAATAAGTCGCCAAAGGTCGCCACTATTCCGTCCTTTGTGTAAGTCATTAAATAGTGCCCAATAGCCATAATCAGTCGCTTCTTTAAAAGCATCTCCCGAGGCTAAATCTATGGTTAAACTTAAATAGCGCCCAGGCCCTTTATCACTGATAAATAATTCATCATCCTCTCGTTCAAAGCTCAATTTACTTCCTCTGATATGCCCTTCTTCTAACAGGTAATGAATGAGCTTGCCTTGCTTCTCAACGGTTAGTAAATTATGGGAAATAGAAAAATCAGCTGAAACGACTTCTGCTTTAACCTCTGCAAACCATTGCGGGTGATTAAGTGTAATGCCCGTTATAGAAAAAAAGATCATCAAGCTAAGTAACGCCATAGAAACATAAACATGAATCAACCGAGAGGTTGCCAAAAAAGATTTATTTAATCGCATTTAACTCTCTCTTTGATTAACAAGACGCTGTAAAATTTTTACATTTTCAAAAATAGTTTGCTCTTGCGGTGCATGTAACAACGCTTGTTGTAAGTACTCTAATGCTTTGGTATAACGCCCTAAGGACATCATTAAGTCAGCATGTTCTGTAAGTGCTGCCAACATCACACTGTCGAGAGTGCTTGCTCTTAGGAGTAACATTTGTGCTTGATGGCTTTTACCTTGAACTCGCTTAATTTGTGCTAATGCCAACAGCGCATGCCCATTAACACTATTAAATGCTAATGCCTGCTCATAGGCTTTTACTGCCGCATTATTTTTGCTTTGCTGTTGATATACTTTGCCATTTAAATATGCGAGTTGGCTTTGTTGTAGCATGGTTAATTGCTGTATTTTGGATAGCTTTTTATTCATTTTTTTAAGTAGCTTACTTGTGGGTTTTACATTTCCAGAGCTAAGTAAAAACTCAGCGGCTTCAATAACTAAGTTAGGATTTTGGTGACTGCGCCAAATTTTTTCATAAAGTTGGATCGCTCGTTCAACGCTACCATGTTGCATTTGAAGTTGTGCCGTTAGCGCAATATTCTCTATATTATTAAACGCTTGATTACTGCTATTTACGCTGACTTTTTCTAATCGCAAAGCCGTTTCTAAGCTTGCGATAGCATGTAAGTACTGCTTCTTTTGTAATAACGCATTAGCACGATGCAACCATAGCGCTTGTTCATTTGGTTGCTCAGTTAACATTTGTGTTAATAAACTTAAGGCTGCTTCACTTTGTCCTGCGTGACTATAGGCATACAACAGTGCTTGATTTAGCTGTTTATCATCAGGGTTAAATAACTTGGCTTGTTGATAAGCAACAACAGCACTATGAAAGTTATTAGCTTGTAAGTAGCCGTAACCTAAATAACTAAATAGCTGATGATCGCGAACCCCCAGTTTCATTGCGTTACTTAAACTGTCCGTTGCTTTTTTATGCTGCTTTAACTGTAATTGGGCTAAACCTAAGCCATGAAAAGCTTGACCATAACTGGCATGCTTTTTTATAGCTTGATTAAAGTAATCAGTGGCGAGTTGATACTTTTGTTGCTGCAATGCAAGCTGGCCAATAAAGTACGCCATTGCTGCACTAACAGAGCTGTCATCTAATTTATGTTGCAGGCTTGCAGTCAGCTTAGCCAATAACGCACGATAATTTTTTGCTTGTAAATGGCTATTAATTAATTCTTTATATTGCTGCTCTTGCTCATTCAACTCTGGCTTTACACCAATATCATGAGCAGATATTTGAGTTAATAATAACGCTGGTTGAGTTAATGTAATATGCAACTGTGCAAAACTAGTATTGCTAATTAACAACACAATAAAGGCTAAATATTTAATCATGATTCTTTCAACACTAATGGCCAAATAAATTCTGCTCGAACAGGCTTGCCTTGACGTTCTGGGGCGCTAAATCGAGCTCTTTTAGTTAATTTTTTAATCGCAGAGGTCAATTCTGGATAAGGGTTTTTAATAATTTTCTTCAAATGCACTTGTCCATTTTGATCAATCACAACATGTAATTTCACCTTGACCTGCTTAATACCAGCACCTTTCATTTTGGGGGTGAATTCAATACCTAATGGGGTCATTAAGCGTGGCTGCTGATCAAGTTCATTGAGTGAAAAACCACTAAGATCAATAGCTGAACTTTGCGGGGTAAATTCAGGGCTAAAATCCGATACTGTTGGTTTATCAAGTTTAGGTTTAGCCAAGTTAATTTTAACCTTACTCAAGGTTAAGCGAGGCCCTTCTCCTTGAAAACGTAAATCAATACTTAGTGGCTGCTCTGGCATTGGCTGCGAAACACTCGGTGGCGGCGGTGGCGGCGGTAATACCGCAACAGTATCTAATGGACGCACCATTACTTGCTCTGGCACGAACAAGTTACTGCGACTGTTGATAATTAGAATAGTCATCAATAGCGCCACAATCACAAGCGAAAATAACATGACACGAAGACTTATCATGGCATTAACGTCGCTATATTTACGCTAGTTGCACCCGCTAATTTAGCTTGGTCCATCACCGCAACTAATGTTTTAGTGATAACATTTTGGTCAACTTGTAATATTACGGGCATAGTTTGTTGTGCCAATAATTGACTAACCGTTGGCTTTACACCTGCAACACCAATATCTTGCCCGGCATACATAACACTGCCATCTTTGGTAATGGCAATTAAAATACTTTTCTTTTCTAAATCAGAGGCGCTCATTGCTTGTGGTTTTTTCACTTCAACGCCGGTCTCTTTAACAAAAACAGTTGTAACAATAAAAAATATTAAGAGAATGAATACCACGTCGAGTAAAGGTGATAAGTCAATTGATTGTGTTTGTTGCTCTACACGTTGTTGCAGGCTAGGACGCATATATTCGCTCCTGCTCTTCAACCATACGTGTTAATTTCCACAACATTATCATTGCGGGTATCGCTACTAATAATCCAGCTTGAGTGGTCAATAACGCCTTACCAATGGCATCACTAATCGTTAAAGAAGCGTTACTACTTAACGCTGAAAAAGTGTCAAGCAAACCGATAATAGTACCAAGTAAGCCTAACAATGGCATTGCTGACACCAATACATGTAATGGTTGTAACCAGCTTTTTATCCAAGTCAGTTTTGTTTGTTTTACACAGCAAAGTAAAGATTCAATGATGAGGCTATAACAAAAAAGTGCTAATAATATAATTAGCCACAAAACAATGCCGCCTGTAATAAACTCTTCTGGTATTACAGAAACCCAAATAGAATTAAGCAACATTTGTCACCTCATGCATCACATTTGATGTTGAGTTAACAAAGTTGTTTTCAGCTTGCGATGCAGTATTTTGATGACTAAGCCTAACAGCATAGTTCTCAAGTTTTGCCATATAATGATGACACTTACGCGACATAATGGCATGGGCAACTAAAGCAGGAATAGCAACGATTAAACCAACTTCCGTTGTAACCAGTGATTCTGAAATACCACCTGAAACAGCATTGGCATCACCCGCACCAAATAACGTCATCAGTTTAAATGTTTTAATCATGCCACTTACGGTGCCAAGCAAACCTAATAAAGGAGCTACCGCAGCGGTTACCGCAATGGCACTTAAACCACGCTCAATACTACGTTTTATTTGCTGTAGTTCATTAAACAATAAATCATCTCGCTCCTGCTGTTGTTCCGGCTTTTGATATTTATTTGCAATATCCAGTAAATTTTGCTGATATCGCCCAAGGTTTTTAACTGACATTGACGTAATATTTAACTTAGGTAAACGTAATAAACTTATCGCTTTAACTACCGAAATAGAAAGTGCCAATAACGCAAAACAGAGAATGGGAAGTACCCAAATACCACCTTTATTTAAGTGCTGAGTGATACTTTCTTGGTGTTGATTCAATGTTAAGCTGCGACTATTGGTTGCATCAACTGCAAGCACACCTTGCTTACGCTCAATAACTTGTTTTAATTGTTCAAGTTGTTGTTCATCGTAAACTAATGCTAATTGCCATTGCTTATCTACTTGCTTAATTAAACCGGCAATTGTACTTTCGTTATTTATAAAAACATGAACAGGCCCCAAGGATAGCTTTTTACCTTGAATTAATTGGCCGTTCTCTAATGCCACTCTAACTGGCAAAAAATTAGTTTCTCTTGATTGTGTTTGAATATGCTCTTTTAGCTGGGCTAAAGAGTTAATTGGGTTAGTTGCATTAATACCTACTAATAAATGAACAAGATAATTTTGCTGCTGCTGCCATGATTGCAATCGATTTTCTAACTTTTCTACACTCAGGTTTTGCTCGTCTTTAATTCGCGTGATTAATTTCGCTTCAACCGATAATTTTTTTAGTTCGCGCTCTTGTTTAGCTAACTGTGCTAATAACTGACTACGTTGTTTGGTAACACTTTCATATTGATGTTGATAGTGTTGTTGTGCTTGTTTAATTTCATTTAATAGCTCTTTTTCAACCGTATTAAGTGTGGCTGCCATCAAAGTAGCTGAGCATAAAAAACTAACAAAAAAACTTAATGTTAACAGTGCTTTCATAAGCTAGCCTCTAATTGAATAGGTAAGTTTAATAATGGTCCCGGCATTTGGTTTTGTGCGCTATTTATGGCTTGACGAATAACATCGCTATCATCTAACGTTTCTAGCCAAAGCCATTGGTTGTTCTGTCGAATACCAACACCAAATCGGCTATTATCTTGGGTAATAAACCAAGCATGATCATTACCAAAAAATAATTGCTGAGTGAGTAGTGATTCATTATTGAGCGTAATAACATTTTGTTTTATTTGTATTAACTGTGCTGGCTTTGTTATTTTCTTAATAATATTGCTGATTATTTGAAACTTACCCGTTAATTCTTTTTGCTGAGTTATCTGCTTAAAGTCTGATGAAATTTGAGTAGCTAAATACGGTGGTAACCCACTATTGATTTGTTGCAACAGGTCAACTAAGGCCGGCACTGAAGCACGGTAACGAGCAATACTTTGCTCAATAACCGTTTGCTGAGTTAAAATTTTTACTCTTTGTTGCTCAACAATGTCTTGTTGATTATTGGCATTTTCTATTTTCGATTTTAATGTACTATTTTGGTGCTTTAGTAGCGTAATACGTAATTGTAATTGCTGCTGTTCTTGCTGCCAATTTTGACTTAGCTTAATACGAGAGTTTTCAAGTGCTAACCACTGCTCAGTCAATTCATCTACTTTCATACCTGATGCTTTACTAGACAAACTGAACACGACAGTAAATATTAAAAAGAGTATTTTTATTGGCAATATTATATTTTTCATTTTTTCTACCAGGCAAAGCAGACGACGTGAACACGCCGCCTCTTTTTACAATGGATTAAACGGCTAGTTAAAATTGGTAGCTTACAGTCGCTTTAATATTTCGACCGACTTCGTTATCGTTGTAGCCAGCATTTCCCCAATACATACCGAAGCTATTATGATTTTGATAAGCTTTATCAAAAGCATTTTCTACCGCCAGTTTGACTGATAACCCTTCAACATTTTTGACTTGGTAATCAACCCAAAAATTGGTTACGCCGTAGCCTGCTTTTTTAACTTTTTCTGTTACAAGGTTGCCATCATCAATTGAGCGATCATCTAATTCTGCATTGCTAGCAAAGTAACTATCCCAGCCGATAAGTAAAAACTCATCTATTTGGTAATCAGCGCCTACTTTTACTACATGAGTTCCTGAGTAGTAATCATCAGAAGTATGAGTGTCGTATGCTTTTTCACCATCGTTATAACTGTAATTAATAAAGGCACTAAAATCTTTATGACTTATAGTAAAGTCAGCTTCAATACCCTTTTTAGTTAAATCAACTATGCCACGTGTAAGGCTAGTATTTTTGGTTGGATGGTAGTAATTATCAATTTCATAGCGATAAATATTGGTAGAAAAACGAGCACTATCAACATTAAATGTGCTAGCAAAGTCGTAAATCATGCCTAGCTCAAGGTGATTACCTGTTTCAGCTTTTGCATCATCTGAACCTTGCATTCCCTCTGTTATCATTAATGTTTCAGGCAGAGCTGGCCCTTTAAAAATGCGACCGTAACCCGCTTTAAGCACTAGTTCGTCATTCGCTTGCCAATTGACTTTTAATTTAGGTGATAATTGATTAAACGAGTCATCATAACTGCCGCCTAACGAGTATGAGTCGTAACGTACACCAGGGGTAATAGTCACTGCGCCAACAACAAATTCACCTTGTATATATCCACCAATTAATGATGCCGTTGGACCATTTGATACGCTGATATCTTCTAACGTTTTATCACCATTTGCTAAAGTGATATCTTTTAAGCCTGCCACATCAATAGCTTGTTCGGATTTAAAGCTTTCAATACCTGCAGTCCACGCAATATCATTAATAATGAAAGTATTGCGAATATTTAATCCGTAGGTTTCATATGAATATTCACGTGCTGGAATATACGCTGTGCCATCTTCTTGCCATGCACCACTACTATCTCTAAACCAGTTTGTACCAGTAGAAGCATTTCGTACCATAGTTTTTTTATTAAAATTTATATCTACAGCTAAATCCAATAGTGGGTTGTCACTATTATTATGATAATTCAAGGTATAAGTATCACGTTCATAACCATTAAAACCTAATGCTTCTGAAATAGAAGTAACACCAGGTTTTTCACCTGAAAGTGCACGATGGCCAGCATCTTCAAAACGCTGAGCAGAAAAGCCTAATTGTTCGACATCACTAAAATCATAAACAAATTTAACTAAGCCACTTTTTAATTCACTGTGTTTATTAACAATTGGATCGCCTGTTGGTGTTTCAATATCACCAGATTCATTCCAATTTACAATTGCTAGCGCACTCAGTTGCTCTGTTAACATGCCATAGCCGCTAAAGTTTACTTGTTTAAACTCAGTTGCCGTATCTGCTGCAACAGATATTTTTGCGCCAGCTTTTTGCTCAATGGCTAATAAGTCTTTTGGATCTTTAGTAACATATGAAATTGCACCAACATTAGCACCGTAGCCACTTAATACCGAACTTGCACCCAGTTCAATAGAAACAGCTTTCAACATTGATGGGTCAATCATTTGATTACCTGCATGATGGAACATTTGACCATCTTGACGTGCACCATCAATAGTTACATTAGCAGAATGTTCTTCAACACCACGCAAATATGTTTTTTGGCTGTAGCGCACACTGTTACTCACACTAACACCCGCAATTTTACGTAGAACGCCTTTGATATCTGTCGCTTGGGTTTCTTCAATAGAAAGTGCAGAAACTTGCGAATGCGCAGTATTTTTGGTTTTAACTTCGGTTGTAGATAGCTCTTGTATGTCTGCTGAAAAAACTTGACCACTTATTACAGAGGCAATCACTAACGATAAATGTTTTACTTTCATTTGGGAGTCGTCCTATAAATCAGTTAATTTTGAATTGCGCGCATTCTAAATGATAATGATTATCAAATGCATTAAATTTACAAACTTTACAAACTTTACAAAGTGTAAAGAAACGTAAAGAATTACTTATGTAAGAAGCTGTTGATGATTTGAGGTAGCTTTTTCATCTATTAGCTGAATATTGATAGCGGGCAGTACTTTTGCTTTATGGCTTTTCTTCGTAAAAAAAGATGCCATTTAAATAGTTATTAAACAGCCCTTTCAAAAATTATACTGAATACGCCTAATAATTTTATTTCTACAAAATTTAATATTGATATTTCAACAGATCTTAAAATTTACTTGCTTTTAAATAACTTAATGAACGATAATACGAATCGTTTTTATTTCCAAGTAAGGAGGTGCTATATGCCTGCCATATTAATTGTCGACGATGATCCTAAGTTATGTGAGTTACTAGAGTCGGTATTACACGAAGAAAGCTATCAAATATATATTGCACATAATGGTGAGCAAGCGTTAAAAGTACTAAGTGAAAAAAGCATAGATCTGCTGCTACTAGATATCATGATGCCGGTATTAGATGGATTACAAACAGCAAGAAAAGTATGCCAGCAATATTCTACTCCTATTTTAATGCTTACAGCGATGGCAGATGAAGCCTCAAAAATAGAAGGTTTTGAGGCAGGAGCTGATCAATATCTCGCTAAGCCTTTTAGCGTCCCTGAATTGCTTATGCGTATTAAATCTATTTTAAGAAGAGTCGCTTTAGAGCGAGTAAGAGAAAAAAATACTATTACGTCATGCCATATTGAACAATCAATTCAGTCGCTAGCACTCACTAATACAGAAAGTGAATTAGTCAATTATTTAAAATTACATCAAGGTCATGCCATTTCAAAACAAGAACTACAAATTAAAGTATTAGGGAAACAGTTTTGTGAATTTGATAGAAATTTAGATATGCATATCAGTAATGTACGTCGTAAATTTAAACACGCTGGTTTATCTAAAAATATTATTTTTACTGTAAGAGGTGTTGGCTATACCTTTGACATACAACGAGCCTAGTCACATGAGACCATTTAAAAACATGGCTAAACTCACGATTGCGCAACGACTTTTTGGCTATTTTAGTATTATTTTTATCATAATTTTTACGCTATCAACGTTTATTGAATCGATGATTATAGGTGCGTTACTTACACTACCAACAGATCTACAGCAAGAATTCTTATCACTGGCAAAAAAAGCTGAATCTTATATTGAAAATAACGATATAGCAGGGCTAAAAACATGGGAAGAAGCACAAGAATATACTTTGTATGCCGTCAATGAAAAGAACCAGAGTATTAGTAACCGTGATATTCACCCTTATGTTCAATCAAAAATGTCATTTAGTCGTCAATTTAATCAACCCATGAATGATTGGGTTAGTAAGCCTATGGTTGTATTGCATTTGTCTTCTGGCAATCATTTAATGCTGCAATTACCTTGGCAACTACACCCCGCCGATCGAGCACAAAGTTATTTGTGGATGGTACGTATTAGTGTAGCTAGCTTATTTCTTGCACTTGTTTCTTGGCTATTTTCTAAACACCTACAACAACCGTTAATGCGACTTCAAGAGTTATCACGTCAATTAGCTTCAGGTGATTTATCTGTAAGAACATCAAGTCAACTAAATAGTAATATCAAAGAGTTTGAAAACCTCGCTATCGATTTTGATCATATGGCTGATCAAGTCGAAAACTTAGTGTTAAGTCATAAAAAATTATTACGTAATATTTCACATGAATTACGCACGCCTTTAACTCGCCAAAGCCTTGCTATGCATTTATTAAGTAGCCGATTACAACCAGAACAGATCAGACACTTCCAAGAGATTGAAGATAATGTTAAGGAAATGAACAAACTTATTCATAAAACATTAGAATTTAGTCGCTTAGAAAGTCGTCATTATCACGTAGATCTCAAGAGAGTATTATTGATACCAATCATCAATCACGTCATTGCTGAAGTATCAAAACAAGCGAGCGAAAATCAACAAATTTTATTTTCACCTCTCGACAAAACAATTATGGCGTCAATTGATGATGAGCTGTTTTATAGTGTCGTACAAAATGCATTATGCAACGCATTAAAATATGCAGGTGAACATTGCCAAATCAATTTGTCTCTTTATTACCAAGCTCCTTATACCGTTTTAACGATTAATGACAATGGACCTGGTATTGCTAAAGCAGATATCGAACAAATTTTTGAGCCTTTTTATCAGGTTGATTATAGCCGAAGTAAAAAGATTCAAGGATATGGTTTAGGCATGGCCATCATGAAAGAAAGTGTTGAGCAAATGAAGGGAAAAATCACTGCTGAATCATCTTTGGGTGAAGGCTTATCAATTAAGTGCTATTTATTGTCTTAATTAACAAAATATTGAAGTATTAAGAGATAAGAAAACATAAAAAAGGGTAATAACATTTTTATGTTATTACCCTTTGAAACTATTTTAGTTAAGTCTATTTTCTGCTTAACCAACACCTTGTTGCTAAGGTACTCACATTATAATAAATATAAATATGTTTAGTTTTTAGAAATGATATTTAACTAATAAATTAATGTTGTTTTCATCA
>CAJXUT010000139.1 GCA_913061365.1 uncultured Colwellia sp. | reverse complement strand
CTCTTCGTCGGCAGCGTCAGATGTGTATAAGAGACAGGTCTGATATTATGCTTTTACAACTAAACATTCAAAACTTTGCCATTGTTCGCTCATTAGATGTTGATTGGCAGTCAGGAATGACTACCATTACGGGTGAAACAGGTGCTGGAAAATCAATCGCAATAGATGCACTTGGCTTATGTTTAGGTGAACGCGCAACAACAAATGTTGTTCGCCCGAACAGTAAAAAAGCTGAATTAGCTGCTACCTTTGAAATTCAAAAAAATATTTGTGCACAAAAATGGCTAGCACAACATGACTTATTAATAGAACCAAATAATGAATGTATTTTACGCCGCGTTATTTCTGCAGAAGGTCGTTCTAGATCATATATTAACGGTAGCCAAGTACCTTTAGTACAGCTTAAAGAAATTGGACAGCTACTCATTAATATTCACGGACAACATGATCATCAACTCATCGTAAAGTCTAGCCAACAATGTAAACTCGTAGACGAGTACGCCGATCACAAGCCACTGATTGATGGAGTAAAACATTACTATCAACAATGGCATAAATTAAATAAAGAACTAACACTACTACAACAAAATAAGCAGCAACGAGAAGCCCAACAACAGTTAATTCAATATCAAGTAAGTGAATTAGATGAATTTGCATTACAAGAAGGTGAGTTTCAAACACTTGAAGATGATTACAAACGTCATGCTAATGCTCAAAATTTACTTGATACAACATTAAATTCCCTACAGACATTAGCTGAAAACGAACAATTTAATGTATTAGATTTACTCAGACAATGTAGTGACAATATTAACGGATTAGCTCAGCTTGATAGCCGATTAAAAAATATAGCGAATATTCTAAGCGACTCTCATATTCAACTTGAAGAAGCCAGTAATGATCTTACTCATTACTATCAAGAACTTGACTTAGACCCTCAAGCCTATGCGCTAATTGAAGAACGTTACTCTACGGCATTACAACTTGCCAAAAAACACAGCTTAGCTCCAGAAAAACTAGTTTCTTTTCATCAAGCACTTAAACAAGAGTTAACCACTTTATCTAATGATGATTTCACCATAAGCACAATAATAGAAGACATTTCAAAAACTCAACAACTGTATCACGATGCAGCCATTAGCTTATCTTCATCTAGAATTAAAGCAGCAAAAGCATTGAGCAAATTAATTACAACCAGTATGCAAGAACTCAATATGCCTCATGGGCAATTTAACATTCACATAGAACAAATAAATACTGGCAATGACTCAGTTAATTTATCAGTAAACGGTTTTGACAAAGTTGATTTTCAAGTAAGTATCAATCCTGGGCAAGCATTAGAAGCAATGAATAAGGTCGCTTCAGGTGGTGAACTGTCAAGAATCAGTTTAGCAATGCAGGTTATCCTAGCAGACAAAATTATTACCCCTACCCTAATTTTTGATGAAGTAGATGTTGGTATAAGTGGGCCAACAGCAGCTATGGTTGGCAAAAAACTACAGCAATTATCTAAAAATACCCAAGTAATCTGTGTTACCCATTTACCCCAAGTCGCTTGTAAAGGTCATCAGCAACTATTTGTGAGTAAATTAACCGATGGTGAACACACTGAAACAAAAGTAACGGAACTAAGTGAGCAAAGTCGCATCCAAGAAATAGCTCGATTACTCGCAGGCGATAAAATTTCAGAACATAGCTTAGCAAATGCACAAGAATTATTAGCTAGCTAATAAGTAATATCAAAATTATGTAAAATAATTTTGTATCTAAAGCTTCGCTTAGTTATTATCCCTGCTCACACGTTATGTGTTAATTTTAAATAGTATTAAAGGAAAGTATAACTTCATGCTACTTCGTACCACCGTAATGACAATTGCTCTATCACTTTCTGCTTGTTCAAGTTGGGTTTATCGTATTGACATTCCACAAGGAAATTATCTTGAACAAAAAAGTATAGATAAAATACAAGTCGGTATGACTAAAGAGCAAGTTAAATTTATTCTAGGAAGTCCTGTTATCATTGATACTTTTGATAAGGATACTTGGAATTATGTTTACCGCTTTAAATCTGGGCGCAGTAAAGAATTAAATGTACAGAAAAATTTTACTATAAAATTTGAAGACGATAAGTTAATTTCAGCTGACGGTGACTTTGAACTATCTGAAAACTTTAACACTCCATTTAATGCACCACTAGCTAAAGAGAGTGAATAAAAGCGGTAAAGCTTAAACGCAACATTGTAGCAACAAATTACTGTTCTTATAGCTAATAGAATATTACTCAATAAAAAACGGCATTAAAGCCGTTTTTTTGTTTCAATAAGTAAGTTTTTAAATTATCTTGATTAACTTAGTATAATTAACCTTTATTCATCAACTTTCTTACTCAATGGGTTTACTCTTCCGCCGGTCGTTTTATCAGCGCGACCTTCAAGCTTTGCTTTTTCTGCACGACGTTTTCTTACCTCTTTTGGATCAGCAATTAACGGACGATAAATTTCAATTCGATCTAAATCTTCAACAACTTGTGATAATTTAACGGCTTTATTCCAAATACCTACTTTATTTTCTTTTAAATCAATTTCAGGAAAAAGCGCTAAAATTCCCGACTCTTTAACCGCTTCTTCAACAGTAATACCAGCCTCAACCGGCAAAGATAACAATTTTTGTTTATGAGCTAAACCATAAACCACTTCAATTTTGATGGTAGAGTTAGTATCCATTTAGGTGTTATCTCCATATACTTGCTTAGCGCGCTGAGTAAATGCTTGCACCATATTATTTGTCATATTATTAAATATACGACCAAAGGCAAGATCAAACATTTTATTAGAAAATTCATATTCAAGCTCTAAACTAACTTTGCAAGCTTCTGAAGATAAAGGAGTTAATAGCCAATGCCCTTGTAATTTATTAAAAGGGCCATCAACTAGTTCTAACGTTACTTGCTGATTTGAAACTAAGGTGTTTTTTGTAGTAAACCATTTTTTCAAACCGGCCTTAGATACCAATAATGATGCCGTTACACAGTTTTCATCTTGAGAAGTTATTTTACTATTACTACAGTCTGGTAAAAATTGAGGATAAGCAAGAACATCATTAATTAATTGATACATTTGTTCAGCACTATACATAACCAGTGCACTACGATTTATAGATGGCATTCTACTTTTTTACCTTAGAAATAAATTGGCAATATCATACCAAAACATACCAAAGAACGCATTAATGAAGTAATTTTTCTCTTAATAGTAAAATTCTCATATAAATACATTGTATTCTACGTATAATAACTGCCGTTAACCGTGTGATTTTTACAAGAATAAATAACACGAAAAGAGAAAAAACTCTTATTTTTAGAGATATTTGGAAAAAAAATGGCAAAGAAGAAACCAAAGGAAAAATCGAATACTATAGCGC
The DNA here is from genome assembly GCA_913061365.1 of uncultured Colwellia sp. GTDB lineage: Bacteria > Pseudomonadota > Gammaproteobacteria > Enterobacterales > Alteromonadaceae > Colwellia. The sequence continues at coordinate 6,950 of CAJXUT010000139.1, read as the reverse complement.
TGAACAAAAAAGCGAGACATAACTATAGCTTAACAGACAAGTTTGAAGGCGGAATGAGCCTACAAGGTTGGGAAATTAAAAGCATTAGAAGTGGCAAAGTAAATATTTCTGATTGCTATGTGCATATTAAAGATCATGAAGCCTATTTATTAGGGGCTGAAATAATGCCACTAAACGCGGCCTCAAGCCATGTGGTATGCGATCCAAATCGTGATAGAAAACTATTACTTAACCGCAGAGAATTAGAAAAAATTACGGCTGCTGTTGAACGTGACGGTTACTCTTTAATTGCAACCGCTATGTATTGGAAAAACTGCTGGGTGAAACTTGAGTTTTATCTAGGTAAAGGTAAAAAAGATCATGATAAACGTTCTGATATCAAAAACAGAGAATGGGCTGTTGATAAAGGGCGTATAATGAAAAATAAAAACTTAGAACGTTAACTGGTTAAAAATTACCACGTTGTCTATTTAAGTTAAGCATTGTATAATCTGACTTATAGATACTATTTAACTTTGTTTAAAAATATCTATAGAAAAAACTTTGGGGCGGATCATGGATTCGACAAGATTCACGAAACCCAAGGTGCATGCCCAGGGGCGGTTGGCCTGGTAAAAAGCCGCAAAACAATAATTGCTAACGACGATACGTTCGCACTAGCCGCTTAGGCTAGCCATCACCTTGAAATCTCACCTATTGGTTAGAGGATTGATGGTCACCCCAAATAGGTTAGCGAGGGAAGCACGCTTGAGGCTGAACCGCGAAATAGTATCAAGCTCACCATGACGAAGCCTGTCGCTTGGCGTCTAATTGGTTAAATAAATAAGCGACTAAGCATGTAGGACCGAGGATGTAGGCTTTTTGGACGGGGGTTCGACTCCCCCCCGCTCCACCACACACTTAAAACAAGACGCCACAACGGCGTCTTTTTTTATACCTAAAATACACTACAACCATTGATTATCAGCACTTTCATGCCAAACCACCTATACAAACCTAAACAACTCTGTACAATAATAGACCAACTCAACTGCGGGTAAACGTGTGGGTAAAACCTCACAAAACCTGACATTGATGTGGGTAAAAATATTTAAGGGCTAGGTATGGCGATTACAATAGAAGCAATAAAGGAAGCAAAACAGCAAGCTAAAAAGCTTGGAAAGCCCGTTAAACTTGGCGTTGGTGAAGGTTTAAGGCTCAATATCAGTAAAACGAGTGCTGTATTTCAACTACGCTATAGAATAAAAGATGGGGGTAAAAATAAAGAACGTACTTTAACCTTAGATAAGCTTACCGCTAGAACAGATATAACCTTAAACAAAGCCATTTCCAAAGCTATTGATGATGCCGAACATGCTAAAGCCCAAGTAAAACAAGGCATAGACCCTACCAAAGAAAAACATATCGCTAAAAGCCAAAGCACCGAAAAACAATCTTTAACGTTAAATGACTATTTTTTATTGTGGGTAAAAAGAATATCTACCGCTACACAATGGAGCGATAAACATTATAAAGATATGTCTGCAAAATTTAGGATTCATATATCACCTGTTATTGGAGAGCTTCCTCTTAATAGAGTTTCCCGCCAGCATATAGGTAATGTTTTAGAAAACGTAGCAGACAAACCCGCAACATATAAAAAAGTACGCTCATTACTTAATATGATTCTTGAAGATGCGGTAACAGCAAATAAAATTGATGTTAATCCAACACCAAGAAAATCTATTGGGGCGGTAACTAAGTACGCGGCTAAAAAATTACCTGCTGTAACTTCATTACCTATATTGCAAAATATCATTGCAGGTCTCAATACAATCAACATTACACCTACAATTCGTGTTGCAGCCTTATTACAAGCCCAAACAGTTTTACGCTCCCAAACAATCATTAAAGCAAAATGGGATGAATTCGACCTTACTAATCAACTCTGGCGTATACCTCGTATTAAAGGACGTATAAAGCTTTCTGATGCCGCTAAATATGGCGATTATTTTAATATTCCTCTATCTAATGAAACAACAGAATTATTAACGCAATGGCGTAACTCTTTACGCTGGCAGCAAAGTGACTATTTATTTCCAAGTACCTCGAAAAGCGGTCATATAACCGTAGAAGCATTAACCAAGGTTTATAAAATTAGACTTAAATTAGATAACCATTGTGCACATGGCTGGCGTTCTAGTTTTTCAACTTTGGCACATGATGCCATAGACGAAAACGGCAAAGAATTATTTAGAACTGACGTTATAGAAAGATGCCTTGATCATGTTGTAGGTAATGCGGTTACACAAGCATACAACCGTGGCGAATTGTTAGAACTTAGAAAGACTTTAATGCAATGGTGGAGTAGGCAGCTAGTATAAAAGCTTTCACATAAATAGACGGGGAATTAAAAGTATGAGTGACTCAAAAGAAAACAAGTTTAATGACAGCCAACGAATAACATGTGGTGAGTTTTGTGCCTTGCTATTTGGGATAGTCAATAAGTCTGAATTTATAATTTTAAAAAAAGAAGAAGAGAAAAAGGGACTTATAGGCGTTGATATTTCTTTACAAAAATTGATAGGTAGGTGTAATGATACCTCTCCCCTGTTTAAAGAAAGATGTAAAAAAGCTTTACAAGTATTAGAGTTTCTTAATTTCTGTGAAGATGAAGGTGATTTGACTAAGTTTATAATTGGGAGTGTCACTCATATGCGGACAGAACCCCCCATAGACCCAAAAGGTATTACCTATCAGGAAATGTGCCTTCGGGAAGAAGTAACAGAAACTATTTATGCTTATCGATTCTCCAAACTTTTCAGTTATTTTACCGAGAAGTATGATACGAACTTAGACTTATTTGCTGACTGGATTTATTTTTTATTAAAAAACCCAGTGCCTAGCCATAGCTCCTATATTAACAACACAGAAATCATTGTTGATAACCAAAGAATAACAAAAAAGGAGTTTGATGAAAGTTACGTCACCGAAGAGTATGTAATGATCAATAGCCTTCCTAAGTTGCTACAATTAGCAAATAAAACTTACTTGCACTTCAAAGAGTACAATCAAGATATTTCTAGTACGGTAGAACGAAATGATTATAAAAAATCGGTCGAAGAATACTTAAAGAAAGAAGCAATTAATTTAGAAATCCCTCACACTAACCCCAAAAAAAAGGGCGAGATTGGACTAAGTAAAACAAGTAAAGACACCATAAAATTAATGATCAAAGTTGATAATTAAAAACAACCTCAGGCACTAGCCCCAAAATCAAAGCCTAAATGCCTCAGGCTACATAAACTACCTCAGGCAACCCCAAAAAAAACAAATCCCTTGTTAATATTCCTGTTAGTACAAACACTTACAAACAGGAATAAACAATGAAAACATCAACTTTAGAACAACTAGCCGATTTTTTAATCCAAGCAAGTGAAGCTGAACAAGCAACAAATGTGCATCGCATCACATTATTACGTTGGGCTAAGCGAGGAGTTGCCCCACAACCACAAAAAATTGGTGGCCGTTGGTTCTGGCGAAATTCTGAAATACAACAATTAGTAGCTGGCGAATGGAGTGCTAAATAATGAACACTCAACAACAAAATCATATACAAAATAGACTGAAAGTAAAACATAAGCTATCGAACGCCAACTTAACAAGCAACCAAAATGATTTATACCATTGGATTGAACAGCCAATAGGAAAAGGAATACATCATTTTGAATTATATTTAGCGAACCTAAATCCCATCAAAGTGAAATTAGCCCATGCCGAAGATAAAACCAATAATCAAGCTGACAGATATCCATTTCAATTAGATAAACTGATTAGGGATGGTGATCCTGTTGTATTTGTCTATGCAGGAGCTGGTTGGCGAAGTCCTAAATTAAAAGCTTACTTGGGCGAGTATAAAAAACTCATAGGTGCTAGTTATGTGGTGCCCATTGAAGACCTAGATAAGTGGATTAAAAGCCATATTGAAAAGTTAGAAAGCCACTAACTAAAGTGGCCTCCTGAAGTAGCTGGTGGTTGAAGTTTGCAGACCGAAAGCCGCCAGCAAATAAAAGTTAACACAAATGATGACTATACGAAACCACAATAAAAAAACACATGGTTTTGACACCTCAGAACATGGTTTTAACACCGAGGTTTTAACACCTGATAATTTAAGCCAGCAATTATTCACGGGCGAAAGTTCCCATGTACAAATACCTGATAAAGAGCGGATATTAATATTAGCTAATGAAAGAAAGAAACAATTTAATAAGACAAAGAGAAGCTTCAAGACAATCACAACAAAGGAGCATTATCAATTTGGTGATTATAAGTTTGCTATCAACTCCAGGAAATCAGGTTGCTATACACAAATACTTAACACCTTAATAACTCAAACACTGGCGATGCAGTCAATATACAAGCGAGTTTTGTTTATGAGATTCGACTTACACCAAGGTTGTTATACGCCCGATAATAGTCGCATAACAACCATGCTAAAGCGATTACGTAAACGTTTAATACATCGCTATGGTAATACGCTGTTTGGGTATGTGTGGGTACGTGAAGAATCTAAATCTAAGGGGGTACATTATCACTTTGTATTTATGATGGACGGTGACCTTGTTAGATATCCTAGCAACATACACGATCAAGTAAGAAAGGTATGGACTGATATGGGCGGCACATTTCATTTTGCTAACCATCATTACATCGACAACGAAACAAAGCTAAGAGAAGCAATTAAGCATGGCTCTTACCTTGCTAAAACTCGCAGTAAAGGTAATCGACCAGACCAAACAAAAGATACAGGTTCCAGTCGGTTAAAGATTAAGTAAACGGGAATAATACGGCATATTATGAAAAAAACTAAAGCAAATAACACATCGTTTAGCAGCGACAACCAACCACAAAATAGGCGTGGTCTTTCAACTAAAACATTAATACTAAATGCCATAAGGAGAAAGGTTCTTTTAGACGTTCCAGAAACAGCTAGTAACGCAGAAGTAGAGGAGGCTTTTCTTGCATACCTTACACAAAGAGCGTTGAATGAAAACGACAGTCAGAGCGGTATGTTATTGAAACTGCTCACCGATAAAGCATGGGGTAACTTAAAGCCTACCTCCGAAAAAGTAACCTTTGACTTTGATTCCTCGGCGAAACCAATAGAGCAAGCACATCAAGTTTTAGACGCTGCAGCAAATGGATATATCAACATAGAGTTAGCTCAAAACTTTATTAGTATAATCAACACTACGATTAAAATTAATGAAGTTACCGAGTTAGAAGAAAGGCTTTTAGCACTAGAAAAAACACTTGCTATTAAAGATTAAAACCTAAGTTACACTAATGATTTTGGATAAAAATATGGGCGGTTATGGTTCAGGCAGACAGTATCATTATTCTACAAGGTCATATACTGATGATTATCTTGATCTCGATATTAGAACGCTCAACCAGCGTGGTTGGTTAGATAAGACAACCTGTCAAAACCTGTCATGGAAAAGAAATGGTAAAGAAATTGGTTCGGTACAGTTCCTTGTTTGGACGGGGGGTCAGTTCCCTAACAAGAAACCTAATATAACCCTAAGATATAAGTCCCGAACTAATGGCGGGGATTGGCAAGAACTCAACTATGAAATCGAATTAGAAACAACGAAGTGCAACTTTGGCGGTGAAAGGTATTGGTTCAAATGTCCTGAATGTAATAAACGAGCTTGTGTGCTTTATGGTGGCACTATATTTAAATGTAGATCTTGTCATGGCTTGGTTCATAAAAGCCGCAATGAATCCACCTTAGATCAAGCTATAAGAGCTTTCCACAAGAAAAAAGACCAATTAGCCCCTAATGCACACCTAAGTTTTTATGATTCAATAGAGTGGCTAGAAAATCCTAAATGGATGCGGTATAAAACGTTTAAAAAAGAAAAAAATATACTCATGGCTATAAACAGCAAAATTAATGACTTGATTTAAAAAAAACCAGCCGTTTACTTAAGCATGTCGATAGCTAACCCTTTCATATATATATAACTTAATGTAACCTACATTTTATTTTTTAATGGATATTGCACATGGACTTCTGGAAATCTAAAGATACTTTATTTCTACTTATGGTATTTAGCGTTGGTTTTATAATTATTCTCATATCTAAATTTATAGGTAGTCTAATACCAGATGAATTCGCTTATAAGACCATTGCAAAAATATTTACACTGCTATTAAAAGAAGGTGGTATAGCCTTAATGATCGCTTCTATTTTGGGTTATACCGTTGAGGCAATGTCCAGAAAAAAACAAGAGGAGGAAGTTAATAACTTTATACAATTAATTTCTGAGGATGTTTTAAGTGCTGTATTTAAAAAAATAGTGCCTGACCCAATTTTTGATCAAATAAAAACAGCTGTATTAGAAGAAACTGTCATTAAAAAAGATGCTGTATTAACTTGTGACCTTTATCATCTGTCAGAAAATGACATTGCTAACCTAAAATTAACAAAGGATGAAGCCGCAAACTATCTAAAATGCGAAATGACGTCAACTTATACACTTATCAATCTCAGCGAAGTCCCTATAAAATCACATAGGGTGCAATCTGGTACCTCTTGTGATTTAGATGGAGAGTTTTATTCACATCTAAAAATTCATAGTGTTGTTATAAAAGATGAATTAGATCAAAGCGAAGTTGATGCATGTTTAGATAGAAAGCAAGACGGAAGGCTTCATTTTAGTAAAGAAATTAATTTAGCTGGAAAATCCAATGGCGGTGAAAACGGAATACCGATTTCTTTTTGTTATTCTACTTTTAAACGAATCAATGATGCTGACGTGTGGTCTACAGTTTTACCTACAGAGAATATGACCCTCAATGTTAATTATCCTGATGGATTTAAAGTTGGTGCTACAAGCCAACACCCTAGCCCCTGTCTCTTATACACATCTCCGAGCCCACGAGACGTAGAGGAATCTCGT
>CAJXUT010000138.1 GCA_913061365.1 uncultured Colwellia sp. | reverse complement strand
ATCCTCTTCGTCGGCAGCGTCAGATGTGTATAAGAGACAGAAAAAACACCAATTAGAAAATTGGTGTTTTTATTTTTAATACTTAACTGTTGAAATAAGCACTTCGATTAAACTTTCTTTTTAACTTGGCGACTAATTAAACCCATCATACCTAGTGCAAAAATAGCAAGTGTAGAAGGCTCGGGTACGTCGACATTGTTGCTTAGTGTTACATTATCTATTGCCCAATTATCCCAATTACTACCACTGTGTGTTGCTTGAACCCATTGAAATTTTGTATTATCAGTCATTGCTAAGCCGCTAATAGATAAGTTCACCATTCCCCAATTGTCTTTGAAAAGCTCATCTTCAGTATCAATAATTTGTAAATTAACCCATGAACCGTTGTTTGCTGAGTATTGTACTAAAACATCTTCTCCGTTATCTGCATCTTCGAATGTTGATGTATCATTTGTGCCACCAATTTTAAGCATAAATGAAAGTAGTCCACCTGTTGATAAATCAAATGAGTTGGTTGATGCTGAACGAATTCCGCTACCACTGAAATGTAATGCATTGCCATCAAAAAGCTCTGATGCTGGGCTTCCGATCACTGAAGCATTAGATAATGTCCAGTTTGAAGAGGTGATGGGATCAAAATCTTCTTCTAAAATTAATCCTGCATTGGCGACATTAACAAAAAAGCAGCTTGATACTAGTAAGCCTATGAAAGCAGAATTTAAAAATTTCATTTATTGTCCTATTTAATATTTTTTGAAAAAGAAGCTATAAGTGTTTGAAGTCATCATTAGTGCTTAATGATGTGCTAACTGTTGAATAATTATAAATAGCTAGTAAGGCAGGGAATATGGCTAAAGTGTCCAAAATTAATTAATTTTCTGTAAATTTTATCTTTGGTGTATATAACTTTTTATTTACTTGCTATTTTGTCTACACGAATTTTTATATCAATTTTACTGGGAACTTAATGGAGCTTTTGCACTGGTTATCACTTGCAACAATTTGCCTTCTTGGCGCTATGACACCAGGGCCAAGCCTTGCAGTGGTACTTAAACATACGATTTCAGGAAGTCGTAATAATGGTGTTTATACCAGCGTGTTTCATGGTTTAGGTGTCAGTGTTTATGCCGTATTAACAGTGCTTGGCATGGCTATTATTATCAAGGAAACACCTTGGTTGTTTAACTTGATTAGATACTCAGGTATTGCTTTTTTACTTTGGTTGTCGTTTAAAGCACTTACATCAAACAATAAATCGAATGAGCAAGTCAGTAATATTAACAAACCATCACTTCAAAAAAGTGCCTATGAAGGTTTTATGATTGCCTTTTTAAACCCTAAGTTAGCTATTTTTTTCATCGCACTTTTTAGCCAATTTATTAATGAAGGTTCACTATGGCAAGAGAAGGTAATTATGGTACTTACGGTGGGTGGTTTTGATACCATATGGTATTGCTTAATTGCACTTGTTTTTTCGCAATCAAATATGATTGATAAGTTGAAGAGAAATAGTAATGTTATTGAAAAAATTACGGGTGTTGCACTACTACTTCTTGCAACAAAAATGCTATTTATTTAATAAATAGCATTTACTCATTTTTAATTAGCACTTTTTTATTTTTTTGCCTTATAAAAAGACACATGCACTAGCTTAATAACGCCACGTATTTAACAGTGGCGGTAAAGCTACTTAGCAGAATAAACAGCTTCAGAGATAGAATCTTGAACAAGGTGAACAACTTCTTCAGAACTTTGTGTTGCCACTTCACAAGCGTCCTTTACAGACGCAGACATTTTTTCTTGAAGCTGCTCTGAATAATATTTTTGTTCATCCATTACTTTAGTCATATCTGTTTGCGTTGATAATGTTTTGGTTTGCGCTGCAACTTCCCATCCCACTGCTGTAAAGAATGTTTTTTGTAGGTTAATTAATCGCTCAACAGACTTAGTGTTAATTTCTAAAAGGCTATTGAATGGCTTTATCGTTGTTGTGAATTCTTCTGGTATTTTTGTAAACATAATAAAGCGTCCTATAGTTGTGCTGCAGTGCAGTAATAAATCTGAAATCAGTATAGAGCGATAAAATATAGTCGTCAATACTTTTTATGCTGCTCAGCAGCACTCAAACAAAAGTATGCGTAAAACGGCTGTTGAGTTGAAATTAACCTTATAAAATCAAAGGTTAATGGTTGCCCTCAGTTATTTGGTTTTCTAGTGTTACTCTTGTATATTCTACAGTTAACGTTATAAATATTATTTTTTATAGGAATAGTTTGTAGAAATTAGCTCAATTAGCTTTGATAGTGATCAAATTGTTTTAGTATTTCATAATGTAAAATTAATTTAAATTTTTTGTAACCTCAAACATTATTTTGCTTCGTAAAATGGTATATTAGCGGCAATTATAGATAGTGTTAATTAAATGAATGAGAACGGCTATGACAGTACATGAAATAAAACATCCTTTGGTGCAACATAAACTTGGATTGATGCGTGCTAACGGTATTAGTACCAAAAATTTTCGAGAGTTATGTGGCGAAGTAGGGGCATTACTTACTTATGAAGCAACTAGAAATCTAGCAACAGAAAATATTACCATTGAAGGTTGGCAAGGTAATGATATTGAAGTTGAAAATATCAAAGGTAAAAAACTTACTATTGTTCCTATTTTACGTGCAGGATTAGGCATGTTAGATGGCGTTGTTCCATTAATTCCTAGCGCTAAAATTAGTGTGGTTGGTTTATATCGTGATGAAGAAACATTAGAAGCTGTTCCTTATTTCGATAAAGTAGTGAGTGATATAGAACAAAGAACAGCATTGATTGTTGATCCTATGTTAGCAACAGGCGGGACTTTAATTGCCACAATAGATTTATTAAAATCTAAGGGTTGTAAACATATTATGGGTTTATTCTTAGTTGCTTCTCCTGAAGGAATTGAAAAACTAAAAGAAGTTCATGATGATGTAGACATCTACGTAGCATCTGTTGACGACCATCTAAATGAGCAAGGATATATTATTCCGGGTTTAGGTGATGCAGGCGATAAAATTTTTGGAACTAAATAAAAAATGATAGACATGAAAACGCCTTTATTAGGCGCACAAATGTTATTTGTTGCTTTTGGTGCTTTGGTATTAGTGCCAATTTTAACAGGATTAGATCCAAATGTAGCATTATTTACTGCTGGTTTGGGGACACTGATCTTTCAACTTGTCACTAAACGTCAAGTGCCTATATTTCTAGCTTCATCTTTTGCTTTTATTGCACCTATTGCCTATGGCGTATCTAGCTGGGGTATAGCAGCAACAATGTCTGGTTTGGTTGCAGCAGGCTTATTTTATGTTTTGTTAAGTTATGTTGTTGCTTGGCGAGGTGATGGGGTAATTAATCGGTTATTACCTCCTGTAGTGGTAGCACCTGTTATTATGGTTATCGGCTTAAATTTAGCGCCAGTAGGCGTTAATATGGCTTTAGGTAAGTCAGGTGACGGTGCATTGCAACTTGTTGATCCCGATATTGCTTTATTTATTTCTATGGCTGCACTTGCAACAACCGTGTTGGTGTCTTTATTAGCTAAAGGTGTTTTAAAGTTAATCCCTATCTTAGTTGGACTAACTGTTGGTTATTTACTTTCTTTAGCATTTGGCATAGTTGATTTCTCAGCAGTAGGCAAAAGCCCTTGGTTTGCAATTCCAAACTTTATTACTCCTGTTTTTCATTGGGAAGCAATACTTTTTATTCTTCCTATTGCTATTGCTCCGGCAGTTGAACATATTGGTGATATTACTGCCATTTCAAATATTACAGGTAAAGATTTCTTATCAAAACCAGGCTTGAAGAAAACCCTGTTGGGTGATGGTTTAGCAACCTCTGCTGCAGCTATGTTAGGTGGTCCACCTAATACTACTTATTCTGAAGTAACTGGAGCGGTTGCGTTAACAAAATCTTTTAATCCCGTCATTATGACATGGGCTGCTTTCTTTGCTATTGCTTTATCTTTTATGGGTAAAACAGGCGCTATATTATCAACAATTCCTGTACCTGTTATGGGCGGAATTATGGTGTTGTTGTTTGGTACTATTGCCGTAATAGGTTTAAGAACATTAGTGACCGCACAGGTTGATTTATCAACTAGTAAAAATTTAGCCATTGTTGCTGTTGTATTAGTTTTTGGCTTAGGTGGCATGCACTTTAGTTTAGGTAGCTTTCAATTAAAAGGAATTGCTTTAGCTGCAATTTCAGCAATATTACTTAACTTATTTTTACCAGATGAAAAGCATTAAAGTCTTTTTTAAATAGAAAATAGATTAAGCATTATAAAAGATCATTTAATTGTAAAAGGCTATTAGTTTTAATAACTAGTAGCCTTTTTTATTGTGCTAAATATGGTCATAAATTCAAAAAACTTACCAATTACTTCGGGTTTTAAATACGCATTAATTTCTTTGATTAGCTAGATTTTTCTCAGACATTGTGAGCATTAAGATAAATTTATTTTATGCTCACAATGCCACAAAGAAGAAGTGAGTATTTAAAATCTTTCCGGCAAATTTATGTATGATTTGTCTATCGCTGATATAACTTAACAATCACACTCCTTTGGTTGTCTCTATATAGCCGAACAACCCTTGAATAGTAATGCTATGCTCTTACTATATTGTTAAGTAACATTCTTCAGCCTCAGTAATAGTTAAAAAATTATATTTCAAAATGGTAAAGTAGAACACTCATGTTCTGCAAACTCCAATACCGTAAATATTACAGTCATCTTGAAATACCAAAACCTATTGTGAATAGCTATTCTTTAAAAACGAGTTACAGTCACACTCTTTTTTTCATTCTTTATCAACCAATCAATTTTATTTTGTAACTTTTCTAAAGTGAATGTTTTCATATTACTGCACCATGAGAGTTTTGATTTTACTTTTGCTTCATTATAGACTGATTTCCACCCATTTTTAGTCAACGGTGGTGAAGTCCTAGGATACCCATATGCCATTTTTGTTACTCCCAGACCATGATATTCTGGACCCCAACAATAGATAATATAATGATTTTCTTTTTTAGTTGTCTTAGCTATAACTTTTTTTTGTGATATTTTAGTTTTGTAAGTAGACTCATTGCCATCATTTTTACCAGACCAAAACTCGTCATTATTTTTAGCTGTTGTGTTTGAAGTGTTTTTATTTTCAGGTGCTGCATTTTTACCTGACAAAAAGTCATTATCTTTACCTTCTTCAGATATAGCTTTCTTTGAAGTGGACTTTTTGCGGTATCTACAAGTCGCACTCATTCCTTTAGCAACAAACTTATATTTAAGTGGCATGCCCTTTGTTTGTCCATCTTCAAAAGTGGTGTAACGGATAGTTTTTTCTTCTACATAACCTTTATACTTATTCCAACATTCTTCATTCAAGGAAACATATACGGTGGCTTTCAGTGAAGATACTGCAGTATCAAAAGAAGCTAAGGGATATTCCATTTTTGCCACTTCAACCGGAAATATATTGATATACTCAAATCCTGCTTTTTTCTGTAAATTACTTGGGGCTGTTCCTGAAGAGCTTGCAGCAACTCTTATTTCTCGTTCTTTCAGTCTTTTTGCATTTAATTCATGAAAATATGCTAACTTTTTTGCTTTATTTTTTGCCTCATTTGAAACACATTGTTTATATTTTTCATTCGAAATTTTACACCCTGAACCAATACAGCTATTCTTATGCTTAGAACAATCAGAAAGGGCAGCAGGAGAGTAAAAAAATATTAAAAATAATAAAATGAATATCTTCATAATTAGCTCTTATTTTGAGAAGTACTCATCAAAAGCAACTTCTATTTGTTATTAAGCATACTTAAATTTAGGTAAACTTAATTGATTATCTATAGTGGGCATCTTAGCAAAGTTTTAATTTTTCCAACAATACATAGTTAATCCATCAGATTATTTATTTAGTGAAATGTATAAACCTTTATATAAAATTAATTTTATTACAACATGCAATGTTTGCTTTATGTAGTCTAGCCCGACTGTTATATCGTACATAAATTAATTCACCATCCTCTTTGGCAAGAAAGGCGTAGTTTAGATGATAGCTTTTTATCCACGAACCACTGGGATAGCTACGCGTTAGACATAAAAATGGCTTAATTTTTTAAGTTTATTCCCCTAGACGATTCAATTATTCAACGAATAACTTACTTAACCTTAATTTAACCTCGTGATTGTTACCATAGCTTTAATTTAGAGAGCTGGGGTATATTATGAAACTATCAAGTCGTACAAAAATCTTACACGCTATTGTTGCTATTAGTATGATACTTTTACTTATTATTGGCATTTATATGTCAGAAAACGAGGTGTTTGCTTTATATCCTCTGCATAAATCAATTGGTGTGATTGTTTTTGCTTTTGCTATGTTAAGAATTATCATAAGAATTAAAGAGGGATGGCCGAAGGTTATTGGTAATGCTTCTAAAGCACAAATGCTTATGGCTAAATTGGTACATTGGGGATTAATTACTTTAACAGCATTATACCCAGCTTCAGGCATGATGATGTCAGGAGGCGGAGGTCATGGAATTTATATTTTTGGTGTTGAATTACTGTCTTCAAATTATGATGATGTTACAGGTAAAGCGATGGCATTAAATGAAACGGTTGCATCAATTGGTCATACGTTACATGAAGCATTAACAATCGTTTTAATTTTGTTTGTTGTAGTTCATATTGCTGGTGCACTTAAACATCATATTTTTGATAAAGACGAGACTATAAAAAGAATGTTTTCTTTTAGATAGATAAATAGTTTTAAAAAATAATTACAAGGCACTGATTTAGCCGATTAGATCAGTGCCTTGCTATTTTATATAAATACAATTGTTCATTTAGAGCAATGATATAAGACTAATTTTTTTCTTTATCGCTTATACGAATTGATGCTTTAATTATTTTTACTTCTTCTGTTGTTCTTCCTCTTCTACTGCCTAACGCTTCAATTTTCATTAAACTGTTGTCCAAATCAGATACAACTTTACCAAAAACAGTATGTTTTCCATCTAAAAAGGGTGTAGGAATAAAGGTGATGAAGAATTGGCTTCCATCTGTACCAGGCCCTGAGTTTGCCATACTTAACATGCCGGCTTCACTGTGGCCTATTTCTCCTTCAAATTCGCCCTCGTATTGGTAACCGGGATTACCTGTACCATTACCAACAGGATCACCACCTTGTGCCATAAAGCCAGGGATAACTCGGTGAAATGTTAAATCATCATAAAAGCCAAGTTCAGTTAAATATATAGTACTTGAAACATGCATAGGTGCTGAATTGGTAAATAGCTGAATAGTAAGGTTGCCTTGAGTTGTTTGTAACTCCCAGAAGTAGTTTTTATCTTGCTTAAAAGTACGTAGTGGCGGTTTACTTAATTGGGTTTTCCAGTGTGGATTAGATTTATCTATTGCTAACTTAGTTTCTGTATCGGCTATCGAATCATTATTCTTTTTGGCTGCAGAATTTTGTTCACAACAAGCTGTTATTGTCATGATTAAAAATAGGCTAGTAATAATCTTTTTATTAATACTCATATTAAATATCTTAGGGGTCTTGGTTAGGTTGAATTTAGTATAAAAGTTTACAGAATAGTATCAGCTAACAAGTCATAGCGAATAGTCATTTTTTATATGTTGAGGTTTTAACTCCTCACATTATTTTATTCATCATGCTTTATAACAAAAAAATTAATCTGATTACCTAGCAAAACCTTGACATCGATCAAGTTGTTGGTAATGATAATGATTCACAATACCATTCAAGTTGTAAGTTACTTTCTCCTACTATTAAGAGTTTTACATGAAAGCATTATCACCATTATATCTTGCTATAACAGCAAGTTTACCTTTAGTTACGTCTACAGCAGCATTAGCATTTGCAGAAGAAGCTGTTGACACTGAACAGTATACTGAGGTTATTGAAGTAAGAAGTTTACGTCAGAAATTAGATCAAGCAGGTCGTCTGAAAGATGTTATTCAACAAACAGAGATATTAGATTCGCTAACAATAGAAAATAAAAATGCGTTGAGTCTCACTGCTGCAATTAATAATGAACCTGGTGTTAATGTTTCTAATGAATGTTCTATGTGTGGCGTTAAGCGTATTATGCTTAACGGAATGAAAGGTGAACATACCACTATATTAGTTGACGGGTTACCTACACATACGTTGATTTCTGGCTTTTATGCTGTTGATGCCATCGCAACAACAGGTGTTGATAGAATTGAGGTAGCACGAGGAGCAGGGGCATCATTAATTGCACCTGAAGCGATTGGTGGAACGGTTAATATCATTACTAAAGAAGCTTATGAAAATACGGCAAGCTTTGATTTTGCTAAAGGTTCTCATGACTTTACAGCGATGAAAGGCATGGCAACAGGCATTTCAGATGATGGAAAAACTGGCATGACCTTTATTGCTCAATATGACAAACAAGATCAGGAAGATCATGATCAAAACGGTGTAAGTGAAGCACCTTTTATAGAGAACCTTTCATTTACTACTCTATTAACTCAAGATATTTCAGATCATAGTAATGTACAGATACGCCTTTCTAAAGTGCAGTCTGAAATTTTTGGTGGGCCAATTATTGGCGAAGTAGTTAACTCTATTGGTGAAGCACTAGCAAGCTATGATAACCAAGCATCGACACATTTATTTGAAGGTGATGATGTGCGTAATAAATACATAGGTAAAGCATGGGAAACCACTGAGTGGATTGATACTTCACGCGATGAAGCTTATGTTAAATATTTAACTGAAGTGAGTGATTATACAATCGCTGAATTTGCGGTAAGTTATGCAAATCATATTCAAGATTCTTTTTATGAGGGCATAGACTACCAAGCTGAAGATACCATGTGGTATGCACGTGCAAAAATTGATATGGAGTTATCTGATCAACACTTTATTACGTTTGGTGTTGATACGCGCCGTGAAAAAATGCGTTCATCTACTGATGCATTAGAAGCTGTTGCCGCTTATCAAAGTGATGCTTTTGATTACGACACTGTTGGTGCTTTTATCCAAGATACTTGGACACCAATAGATGAGCTTGAAATAGCAATTGCATTGCGTATTGATCAAGTTACTGCTGACTTTGTAGATCCTGAAAAAGTAGGAACAGAAATTGATGAAGTATTCTTTGCACCTCGTCTAGATTTACGTTACTTCCATACGGATGAATTAACTTCTCGTTTTTCTACTGGGCGTGGTTATCGCGCACCTTTATCATTTTTTGAAACAGATCACGGTATTTTAGATGCTGAATTAGGTTACCAAATTGATATTGATTCACTAGAAGAGTCATTATCAGCTAGTTATTCATTAAGCTATGATAGTGATGCATTAGCCATCACCGCATCATTAGCGCATTCTACAGTTGATAACTTAGCGAGCTTAGAAGAAAACGCTGATGGTGTCCCTTTATTAACGCAATTAGAAGGTAGTGCTTCAGTAACAACTGCTGATGTAACTGTTGGCTACAATATTACTGAGAACTTTACTGTAAATATTGGCCTTGAAAAATTTAACTATGATGATGCTTTCAAGTCATCTTATGCTATTGCTCCAGTGGAAGAGCGCGCCAGTTTAGAACTTCAATATGAAAAAGAGAACCTTAAAGTATTCTGGTCAACCGTTTGGTTTGGTGAGAAAAACTTAAGTGATTATGGTTATGAAGGCTACAACAAATTAAACGACCCTAGCACTGCAAAAACACTTGTAGGTAAAGCATTCTCAACTTCTGATATCAAAATACAGTACCAGTTAAGCCCGCATACTAAAATTTATGCGGGTGTATCGAATGTGTTTGAAGAAACACAAATAGATGGTGGTGATACGCCACTGTTCTACGATGCTAATGGTGGTTATGATGTTGCTTATATTTATGGTGCATTACATGGTAGAGAAATGTATGCAGGAATAGAGTTTAAACTTTAGTTTATCTATCATGAAACCGAATAAGTTATCAGCTTGTCTAACAGTAATAGTGTTATTTTTTCTTAGTGCTATTACTGCTATATCTCAAGTTCAAGCGCAACCGTTTAACCTAAAACCATTAGAATCTAGCAGGGTGATCTCTGACAAAAAATCTAATGGTTTAGTGACGGTTGCTATGATTTTTCAACCAGATTGTAGTTGGTGTAAAAAACAGGGCAAGCTCTTAGAACTGGCTTTCAAGCAATGTCAAAATTCAATGAACATTGCGTTAGTTGGTACTAAAGGAAACTCTCGACAGTTAAGGAAGGAATTAAAGCATTATCACGATGATATTCCTGCTTTTATCGCAGATAGGAAATTCTTACGAAACATTGGGGGTTATCAAGCTTCACCAACGACCTTAATTTATAACTGTCTCTTATACACATCTGACGCT
>CAJXUT010000137.1 GCA_913061365.1 uncultured Colwellia sp. | reverse complement strand
TACGAGATTCCTCTACGTCTCGTGGGCTCGGAGATGTGTATAAGAGACAGTGATTGGAGTCGTGAATTAGCAACTTGTAAACAAGATTACTATCGTTGGGAACAATGGTTTTTCACTAAACTTTATGAAAAAGGCTTGGTATACAAGAAAAACGCTACAGTAAACTGGGATCCTGTTGATCAAACCGTATTAGCCAATGAGCAAGTCATTGATGGCAGAGGTTGGCGCTCTGGTGCCATTGTTGAAAAGAAAGAAATTCCTCAATGGTTTATTAAAATAACTGATTATGCTCAAGAATTATTAGATGATTTAGATCAGTTAACTGACTGGCCTGAGCAAGTAAAAACCATGCAACGAAACTGGATTGGTCGCTCGCAAGGTGTTGAGATGACTTTCCAAGTTGACGGTTTGGTTGAAGGTAAACAAGAAAGCTTTGATATTTATACCACACGTCCAGATACATTAATGGGTGTAACCTATGTGGCACTTGCTGCGGAACATCCGCTAGCATTAACAGCTGCAAAAGAAAACGCAGAACTTGCTGACTTTATTAAAGAATGTAAAGGCAATCAAACCACAGAAGCCGATATGGCAACTATGGAGAAAAAAGGCGTTGATACAGGCTACAAAGCTATTCATCCTATTACTGGTGAACTAGTTCCTGTTTGGGCGGCCAACTTTGTGTTAATGGATTATGGTTCTGGTGCAGTGATGTCTGTACCGGGTCACGATCAACGTGATTATGAGTTTGCAACTAAATATGGGTTAGCAATCACTCAAGTCATTACAGGCACCGAAGATGATGATATTAGCAAAGCAGCTATCATTGAAAAAGGTACGTTAATTAATTCTGGTGAGTTTGACGGGTTAGATTTTGATGCCGCGTTTACCGCTATCAGCGATAAACTAGCGCAAGAAAACAAAGGTAAAGTAACAACTAACTTCCGTCTACGTGACTGGGGTGTTTCTCGTCAACGTTATTGGGGTACACCTATTCCAATGATTAACCTTGCCAATGGTGAATCTGTACCCGTTCCAGAAAATGAATTACCTGTAGTATTACCTGAAGATGTTGTTATGAATGGCGTTACGTCGCCTATTAAAGATGATCCACAGTGGGCAAAAACAACCTTTAACGGTGAAGATGCCTTACGTGAAACTGATACCTTTGATACTTTTATGGAATCATCGTGGTATTACGCTCGTTACTGTTCACCAAATGATGACAGCCAAATGATTGATCCTGCTAAAGCTAATTATTGGCTACCTGTAGATCAATATATTGGTGGTATCGAACATGCTATTTTACATTTACTTTACTCGCGCTTTTTCCATAAATTATTGCGAGATACAGGCTTAGTACAGTGTGATGAACCTTACAAGAAATTACTATGCCAAGGCATGGTTTTAGCCGATACATATTATCGTGAAGCAGATAACGGCGCTCAAGATTGGATTGCACCAAGTGATGTTACCGTTGAGCGAAATGAAAAAGGTCAAGTTACTTCTGCCATTAGCAAAGTAGATGGTGAAGCGGTTATTTCTGCAGGCATGAGTAAAATGTCTAAGTCAAAAAATAACGGTATTGATCCACAATCAGTAATTGATAAATACGGTGCAGATACGGTACGTTTATTTATTATGTTTACTTCGCCGCCAGAACAAACCTTAGAATGGTCTGATGCAGGTGTAGAAGGTGCTCATCGTTTTGTTAAACGTGTTTATAAATTAGTACATGACACGGTTGAAACTTGCCAGGGTAATAGCTATGAGGTCAGTGGTTTAACCTTAAATGCGGAGCAGAAAAAACTTCGTAGAGAATTACATAAAACCATTGCCAAAGTGACTGATGATATAGGCCGTCGTAATACGTTTAATACGGCTATCGCTGCTATTATGGAATTAATGAACCATTTAAGCAAAGCTGCTATTAAGTCTGATGAAGATAAAGCGGTAATGTTTGAAGCACTTCGTGCGGTCGTATTAATGCTAACGCCTATAACTCCTCATATGTGTCATTATTTATGGCAAACTATCGGCAATAGTGATTTGGATGTAGAAAATACACCATGGCCTACAGTAGATAACAGCGCATTAGTGGAAGATGAAAAATTAATTATTGTGCAAGTTAACGGTAAGCTAAGAGCAAAAATTACCGTTGCTGCAGATGCGAGCAAAGAAGAAGTAGAAGCGCTCGGCCTAAGTGATGAAAACGTAACTAAATTTACCGACGGTAATACAATACGTAAAGTTATTTACATTCCGGGTAAAATACTCAACATTGTGGCTAATTAATATGTTTGTATCATCATTAACCTCTTTGAAAACAACGTACAAACGTATACTAACCATATTTGCGTTGGTAAGTGTGATATCTGCTTGTGGTTTTCATTTACGTGGGGACTATCTACTACATGATGAATTACAAACATTGTACGTTAGTTCCAATGATGTTCACGGTGAATTAACTCGCTTAGTTAAGCAACATTTATCTCATAATCAAGTAAAGGTACTTAAGCACAAAAATGCGCAAGTACCTGAGCTTCGTATCATGTCAGATAAATTAGACAGAAGAACATTATCTGTATTTGAAAATGGGCAAGTTGCTGAATATGAATTGATATATTCAGTAAATTATCAATTACGTTTTATCGATGAAGAACCACAAAGCTTTAGTTTTGAACTGAATAGAGATTATCAAGATGATCCAAGTTTTGCTTTAGCAAAATCAAGAGAATTATCTCTTTTACTCAGTGAAATGAGAACTTCTGCCGCCGATCGAATTTTAAGAGATATGGCTAGAATTCAACGATAGGCTCTACCATGAAGATTTACCATAACCAACTGCAAAGAACATTATCTCAAGGTTTTGTACCTGTGTGGTTGGTTTTTGGTGATGAACCTTGGCAAAAAAACAACAGTTTAACTTCTATTAAAAGCCATGCTCAACAGCAAGGGTTTAACGAAGTTATTCGTTTTAGCAGCGATAATAAATTTGATTGGCAACAAATCATTGATGAATATCAATCATTAAGTTTGTTTTCTAATCAGCGTATTATTGAAGTTGAATTTAGCACAGTTAAAATTGGTGATAGTGGTAATAAAATACTCTTAGCGTTAAGTGAAATTGTTGCTCAAAATAAATCACTGCAAGATGTTATTTTTATTTTTCATGGCCCAAAACTTGATGGAGCAAGTGCAAATAGGAAATGGTTTAAAGCGTTAACACAAGCCGGTTGTTACCTACCCTTATATGATATTGAAACTAAGGGATTACCTAGTTGGCTTCAAAATCAAGCTAGAATTGCTAATGTAAACTTAAGTGCAGAGTTATCCTCGCTCTTAATTGAACTATTTGAAGGTAATTTACTCGCTTTAGAACAAGAGTTACAAAAGTTATCCTTACTTTTTGGCAGTAAACAAATAAGCTTAAATGATGCGGAACAACTTGTTATTAAACAAGCCAAGTTTAATCCTTTTCAAATTATCGATGCTTTATTACAAGGTAATTGTAAGAAGTGTTTGAACATGTTAGATCAATTGCAGCAAGAAGGTATTGCCGCTGGGCAGATTATTTGGGTATTTCATAAAGAGTTTAACCAACTATACCTTATGTTAGACAAACTAGCACAAGGGAGTCAAATTAATGATATATATAAAGAATATCGAATATGGGATAAGCGTAAACCGCTTTATCAACATGCACTAACTCATATCACATTAAAAGATATTAAACGAGCAAGATCTCGATTAGCTGACATAGACTTGATAAGCAAAACAAATAGCGAATTTAATATTTTTATATTATTAGCTGATCTTTGTCTCACGCTTTACCACGGAGAAATCACCAAAAATTTCTCATTAAATTACGAGTATGAGTAATTGCTAATGGCAACCAATTTTTTTATCAAAAAAGTAATCTAACCAATGACAGATATCGGTATTTTAGGAGGCACTTTTGATCCCATTCATCTTGGCCATACTCTCCCAGCTAAGGCCGTTGCTGATTACCTATCGTTATCTAAAATACTATTAATTCCCGCTAGTATTCCGCCACATAAAGCAACACCTAATGTCAGTGCAAAACAACGTGCCCAAATGGTTCATTTAGCCTGTAGCAACGAGCAATTATTTACCTGTGATGAACGAGAATTAAATCGTGATGGTAATTCTTATACCATTGATACATTAAAAGAATTAGCGAAATCATATCCCCAACAAACACTTTATTTTATTGCCGGGTTAGATTCATTATTTACATTTACGCGTTGGCATAAACACAAAGAAATTTTATCTCTGTGTCATTTAGTCATAAATACAAGACCTAATTATCAATTAAGCCACATTGATGAAGCTACTAAAGCACTATTAACTAATCACCAAGTTCAAACAGTTAACGAATTAAAAAGACACAAAGCAGGTAAAATTTTATTACTTCCTAACACCCTTCCCTCGTATCACAATCATTTGAATCTCAATATTTCATCAAGTGAAATTCGACAGAAGTTGAGCATTCAACAAGATTGCCAGCCACTGTTAGCACCAAATGTGTTTACTTTTATCAACCAGAATAAACTTTACCGCTAATCATTTTGTAAACCTATATTTATGAGGTGACTTTTTCAAGTACAGATAACTTGAAAAATTATTACCTTATTATTGTAATATTTACTCTATTTAGAATGATCATTTATTTATTCATCTTAGTATTAATGTTAATATCCACAGATTGTGCTTATCCAAATTTTAAGCATTGTAAAAAATTAACTAAATTATAGGAAGTTCCCCTTGCAAACCGAAGCACTTAACGCATTTGTAATTGAAAAAATTGAAGACATGAAAGGCAAAGATATTGTCTCTATCAACATTAGCGACAAATCAAGCTTTGCCGACTATATGATTATTTGCTCAGGTAACTCAAACCGCCACGTAAAATCAATTGCCCAATCTATAGCAATTGAATGTAGAGCAGCAGGCTGTGAACCTCGCAGCATGGAAGGTAATGATGTTGGTGAGTGGGCATTAGTTGATTTGAACGATATTATTGTTCACGTTATGACCAATGAGCAACGTGATAAATATAACTTAGAACAACTATGGTCTGAATAACTGCCCATAAAAGATAACTAAAAGCATAGGTACTAATTAATTTTTTATGAAGTTAACTTTATATGCGGTAGGCACCAAAATGCCAAGTTGGGTTACTCAGGGCTTTAATGAGTATGCTCGACGTTTCCCTCGCGACCTGTCCTTTAATTTAGTAGAAATTTCTGCAGGTAAACGTGGAAAAAATGCTGATATCACGCGCATTTTAGAAAAAGAAGGCGAACAATTATTGGCTGCTATTCCTAAAGGTAGCCGAATTGTTACTTTAGAAGTTGAAGGTAAGCCTTGGACTACACCACAACTAGCTAAGCAGCTTGAGCGTTGGCAATTTGATGGTAGAGATGTTGCTTTATTAGTTGGCGGACCAGAAGGCTTAGCACCAGCTTGTATCAAGGCCAGTGAGCAAAAATGGTCTCTGTCACCACTTACCTTACCTCATCCTATGGTTAGAATTCTTATTGGTGAAAGCTTATATCGTGCATGGAGCGTAAATAACAATCACCCATATCATAGAGAATAATCAGTGATATTTCAGCATACATTTATTTATCATATAATTAATGGTAAACGTGTTGAAAGTATTTTTTTTACCTATTACATTCAGATAATCTTTATCTATAATTACTTCCTAGGGCGCAGTTAATGGCACCTCGTCGCATTATTATTCGCAACCATAGTTCAGAAGCTAATTTATTTGCTCGTCGAACTTTTATTGCCTTTGCTGGTGTTTTATTACTGCTAATAATATTATTTAGTAATGTTTATTCTTTACAAGTCAATTCTTTCGAAAAGTATCAAACGCGTTCTAATTCAAACCGTATAAAATTACTGCCTGTAGCGCCAAACCGTGGATTAATTTATGATCGTAACGGTATTATTCTAGCTGACAACAAACCTATTTATAGCCTTGCGGTAATCCCTGAAGACGTAGAGAACTTAGCAACTAGCATTCAAGAAATAAGCACTCTTCTTGATATAAGTGCAGACAGACAAGAGAAGTTTTTTAAAGCGGCAAAACGTAAACGTCGATTTAAACAAATTGAACTACAACCTCGTTTAAGTGAACAACAAGTTGCACTTTTTTCAGTAAATCAGCATAAATTCCCCGGTATTTTTATTGATGCTCGTTTGAAGCGTTATTACCCCTTTAGTGAACTGACAACCCATAATTTAGGCTATGTTGCTCGAATCAATCGTAAAGATGCAAATAAGCTAAAACGACAAGGTAAGTTTGAAAACTATGCTGCTACTCATGGTATTGGAAAGCTTGGTATTGAAAAATATTATGAAGAATTATTACATGGCACCATTGGCCATCAAGAAGTTGAGATAAATAACCAAGGGAGAATTCTTCGAACCTTAAGTTATACCCCCCCTGTACAAGGTAAAGATCTAACACTAACGTTAGATATAGAGTTGCAAATGATCGCTAAACGGGCGCTTTCAGGTAAGCGTGGCGCAGTGGTTGCCATGAACCCACGTACTGGTGGAATTTTAGCTATGTATTCTAACCCTAGTTACGATGGTAATTTGTTTGTTCATGGTATTAGTAGTAAAAACTACAAAAAATTACTTAATTCAAAAGATTTACCCTTAATTAATCGAAGTGTACAAGGTTACCCTCCCGCTTCCACAGTAAAGCCCTTCTTGGCATTGACGGGTTTAGAAGAAAAAGTTATTACAGAAAACACTAAAATCTGGGATCCAGGCTGGTATCAACTAGAGGGTTTACCTAATAAATATCGAGACTGGAAAAAATGGGGCCATGGTTGGGTAAATTTAACCAAAGCCATTGAACAGTCATGCAACATTTACTTTTTTGATTTGGCTTTTAAGCTTGGTATTACAAAAATTAGTACCATGATGGAAAAGTTTGGTTTTGGTGATTACACGGGTATTGATATATACGAAGAAAGTCGTGCCATAATGCCAAGTGTTGCGTGGAAGCGTACTCGTTATAATAAACCTTGGTATACCGGAGAAACACTTTCTGTTGGCATTGGGCAAAGTTATTGGACCGTAACACCATTACAATTAACACAGGCTATTACCACGTTAGTTAATCATGGAGAGCGAAAAGCCCCACACTTTTTAAAGGCTATTAAAGAAGTAACTACAGACCAAGATGGATCGACTCAAAGTGCTTTAGAAGATGTTATTTATGAAGAGCAAGCCCCTTTAGTACTTAAGCAAGATAAGCATTGGGATATTGTTCTTAAAGCCATGCATAATACGGTTCAAAAATTAGGTGCTACCGCTCATGCTCCATTCAAAGGCTCTAAATATGACGCTGCTGGTAAAACGGGTTCAGCACAGGTTGCTCGTATAAAACAAAATGAAAAATATGATGCGAATAAAACACAAGAAAATAAACGTGATAATGCCATGTTCATTGCCTTTGCACCTTATAAAAATCCAGAAATAGTTGTTGCTGTTGCGATAGAAAACGTTGCTAAAGGTGGTGGCGGTGCCAATGCAGCCCCTGTTGCGAGACAAATTATGGATCAATACTTTGGAAATAGAGAAATTACTTCTAGCATTGATTACGCATCTAGCCAAGTAACTGCTGAGACAGAACAACATCAGCACCAAGCACATTTTCAAGAGAGTGATTAATGCGTAGTAGCGGCCAAGACCAGCAAAAAAAAATCAGTGTGTGGCAAAAGTTACATATCGACTTGCCTTTACTGCTAGGTATCTTATCACTAATGGCACTTGGCCTATTTATTGTTTTTAGTGCCGGTGGTCAAAGTATCGATATAGTCTATCGCCAAGCTATTAGATTAGGTGTTGCGATTGTGGTAATGCTAGCGATAGCCCAGATTCCGCCCTTATCCTATCGAAAATGGGCTGTACCTGTTTTTATATTAGGGATATTAATGTTAGTGGCGGTATTACTTTTTGGTCATGTTGGTAAAGGCGCACAACGTTGGCTCGATTTAGGCTTTATGAAATTTCAGCCTTCTGAAATTATGAAGTTAATTGTACCCATTATGATTGCTTGGTTTATTAGCCAAGACAACTTACCAGTTAAAATTTCCACCATTTTGTGGGCATTTACCCTCGTACTCATACCAACCTTGCTCATTGCAAGACAACCTGATTTAGGTACTTCGTTACTAATTGCCAGTTCAGGCATTTTTGTTATCTTTCTTGCTGGTGCTAGTTGGAAGCTAATTGCTATTTGTATTGGTTTAGGCTCAGCATTCGCTCCCATTTTATGGATGTTTTTGATGAAAGATTATCAAAGACAGCGGGTTATGACATTTTTAAATCCAGAGCAAGATCCTCTTGGTTCAGGTTATCACATTATCCAGTCTAAAATAGCTATTGGCTCAGGCGGAATAGAAGGTAAAGGGTGGTTACAAGGTACACAATCACAATTAGAATTTCTCCCTGAACGTCATACCGATTTTATCTTTGCCGTTTTCAGTGAGGAGTTTGGCTTAATTGGTGTCGCTGTTTTACTTGCCGTATACTTATTTATCGTTATGCGCGGCTTATGGATTGCAGTAAATGCTCAACATTCATTTACCAAGCTGTTAGCTGGTAGTATTACGTTAACCTTTTTTGTCTATGTTTTTGTTAACATTGGTATGGTTTCAGGTTTATTGCCTGTTGTAGGAGTACCTTTGCCCTTGGTGAGTTATGGTGGCACATCAATGGTGACATTACTCGCAGGATTTGGCATGCTAATGGCTATTAGTACTCATCGACGGTTTCATACCTAATGATAAGTATATTTTACTAACTTTCTTTTAGCGGCTTCATTAACTAACTGCAAGATTAACGACCAAAAAATTGGCCTAGATAAAAAATATTATGAAAATACCCTATATATTATTCTTCTTTATTTTACTTCCGCTACTCAATGCTTGTAGTTCTAGCTCTAGTCGCTATCAACATGCTCACGACAGTACTCCGAGTAGACTTCCCAACCAAGCAGAATTAAAAGATGCGATTCCAAGGGGTGAAAAATATAGTCGAGGTGGCAACAAAAATTATCAAGTGCGTGGTATAAACTATCAGGTATTAACCCATGCTGATAATTTTGAAGAAACAGGCATTGCCTCTTGGTATGGCAGAAAATTTCACGGGCATTTAACGTCAAATGGCGAAATTTATGACATGTATGCAATGAGTGCAGCGCATAAAAACTTACCTTTACCAACCTATTTAAAAGTGACTAATTTAGCTAATAATAAATCGGTAATAGTTCGCGTTAATGATCGAGGCCCTTTTCATGAAAAACGTATTATTGACTTGTCATACAGTGCAGCCTATAAGCTAGACATGTTAAAAACGGGTACTGCTCAAGTCAAAATAACCAGTATCACCAAGATTGAAAGCGATATCACTACTTTAAAAATAAACAAAATAGAAGTCCCTGCAAAGTTATCACATAACTCACTGAACTCACTAATCACTAAAGAATACATTCAAGTATTTGCGACAAGTAAAGTTGAACTAGCAAAAAGAACAGCTGATTCATTATCAAAAGAGCTATCGCAAAAAGTTAATTATCCAGAAGAAAATGGAATTTATCGCATTCAAATAGGTCCAATTGCAGATAGTGTACTAATCAACGAATTACTGCTTAAGTTAAGGCAAGGAGATTATCCAAATGCCTACTTGAGAAATCTATAATATTTCGCAAAATAGTCGCTTTATTAAATTAAATAATGGATCGTAAATAGTTTTTACAATTCCTCCGTAGCTAAGCATGAAAGAGATGATATACTTTCTTTTTGTTATGTTAAAACATTTGCTTATTCACCCTATTACTAAAAGTTATGTCATAAAATTATGCCTTTAAAATTTAAAAAAAATGCGCGTGCATTGTTCAAAATAATATCTGCAACCTTGCTAGGTTCAACTTTAACTTTTTCAGCCATTAGTCATGCTGTAACTATCATACCCGATGCTCCTCAAATTAATGCAAAAGGCTTTATATTACTTGATTTTACTACTGGTAAAGTTATTGCAGAAACTAATGCTGATATGCAGTTAGCTCCAGCAAGTTTAACTAAAATGATGACAAGCTACATCATAGGAAAAGAGTTAGAAAGTGGAAATATCTCTAGTAATGATAAGGTTATGATCAGCGAAAATGCTTGGGCTAAGAACTTTCCTGATTCATCAAAGATGTTTATTGAAGTTGGAACAGAAGTCCCAGTAAACCTTTTGAATCAAGGAATTATTGTTGCTTCTGGCAATGATGCTTGTGTTGCAATGGCTGAGCATATTGCAGGTAGTGAAAGTGCTTTTGCTGACTTAATGAATGCACACGCCGAACAATTAGGCATGTCGAGTTCATTTTTTGAAAATAGTCACGGCTTAGACAGCTCTTCTCATATGACGACTCCTCGTGATATGGCGACTCTGGCAAGCGCGATTATTCGTGATGTGCCGGATGAATATGCTATTTATAAGCAAAAATCATTTACTTATAACAATATCTGTCTCTTATACACATCTGACGCTGCCGACGAAGAGGATAG
>CAJXUT010000136.1 GCA_913061365.1 uncultured Colwellia sp. | reverse complement strand
TACGAGATTCCTCTACGTCTCGTGGGCTCGGAGATGTGTATAAGAGACAGTTGTAGCAATATCTATTACCGTTAAAATAGCATCGTCTTCATTTGAGGTATAAATAATTTTCCCGTTTGGGTGAAGGGCAATTGTTTCAGGGTCTTCACCCGATGGTAATTCACCTACAATTTCTTCGGTCGATAAATCGAGTATTTGAATACGATCAGAATCACTCGCACATATATAGGCAAGTGATTGATCATGATTAAAAATTATACCTCTAGGTCTTTGGCCCACGGGAATCTCTTTAATCACTTTTTGTTGTTTAAGGTCTATTACCGAAATATTATCGTCTTTTTCATTGGTAACGTATGCAAGCTCATTTGCTGATACCAATAAACTTGGGGTGAGCAAAAGCAAAGTAAATAAATATTTAATTTTCATAATATTCCTATTAACAAATGATGTTTTATGATGACTGAATAAACGGTTAATTTGCATTGCAATGAGATTCCTTTTTATCAAAGCCTAACGTGTCTAGCTCGGTAACTGGGTGCAAAATCCCTGCTTGTGGAGATTGAGAAACCAAACCATGAGGCTGTACCAAAGCCATTGGCATTCTCAATTGCCCGTTCCAAGAGCGGTAACTTAGTTTTCGTCCTTTATAAGCCGCTAGTTTGAAATCATCTGATTTAATATGATCTATTAAAATTTTTATTTCAGACGCATTTGTTTTATGTACGGCTTGTGCAACTGTTCTAACGGCAAGATAACCGTTAAAGTCAATTTCATTCATATAGCGGTTAGTCAATTTTTCAAAGCGCGTTTGTAATTGTGCTGCTCCCCATTGTTCTATTACTTTGTGCCAAGATAACGCCTCAAGCCCAGCAGAGCCAACTACAGGTCGAGGAAGGTAAGTATTGAATGGAATATACTCAGCAAAATCTTTTGTATTATCTGCAACATACACTACATCATAATCTTTAGATGTTTGTGTAAACAGTGGTATTTCTTGTTGAGCACTTCGTCTTAAGTCGGTATTAAAGTTCCATGTTTTTTCTGCGATTACTTTAAGGCCATAACGTTTTGCTGAGCGTTTAAAAGAGTTAGCTAGAGCAATGTCTGCTGGCTTTTCACCTCGAATAAGTAATACTTTATTTAAACGACGGTAAAGTAGCCATTGAGCTAATGCATCAGATTTCATTGCATAACTAGGCGCCGTATGTAAAACCCTATTTAAACAGTGGTTGTCACGCAAGTTATTTGAAAACTCGCTAATATTAAATAATAAAATGTTTTTATTCTGTGCCCATTCATTGATTTCATTTAAGACAGGTATTGAAGCATCAAGGATGAAAATGTTTTTTCCTCCTTTAAATTCTTGCTTTAAATGGTTAATTAGTTTTTGTTGGTTGGAAAATTCATAAGATGTAAGAGCGAAATGTTGCTGCAAAAATTTTCCTGTTGTATTTGAATCATCTATTGCTAAGTTAGCGCCTTGGTAACCACTGTCTTTTGCCATTTCTAAAATATTAGATAAGGCTGGAGCTTGTTGTTTATGTAACATTAGGTAAGTGATTTCAATAGATAAAGGAAGTGCATGGGTAGTAAAGCTAATTAAAAAGCTAGATAAAAAAGCAAAAGATATAAAGCAAGTAGCCGCTAATTTTTTCCAAAGGTTTTGTTTTTGCATTGTATTTAAATCTCAATTAGAGAAGCTATAACGTCTTAGTATATTTATCATCATATAGTAGTAATGGATAAAATTACAATATAAGTATTAACGATTAATTACAATTAACTTATTGTTATTAAAGTGTTTGTTGTTGGTTTTTATGGTTAGAGTTAATGATAATCATACTAAAGGATGAGGTGAACGTATCTAAAGTACAATTCGGAAATAACAAAGTATTCGATAGACTAGCTTCATACAATTTGAAAGTAGATCCAAGAGGTTTTAATAATGACTAAGTTAAATTTTAAGCAAACGTGCTTGATTGCCTGTATATCTTTGTTTTCTTATGGTGCATCTGGTCATGGATCGGTAACACCACAATCAATAGACACATCCGACTTGCCGCAATTAGGCGAAGAATGGATTGAAGAAAACCCTTATCGTGAGCTAACCGGTGATGTGCGTGAAAAAGTATTAACACTTGGTGCCTCAGCATATAATCAAAACTGTGCTCGTTGTCATGGCCTAGGTGGTATTTCTGGCGGTATAGCCCCCGATTTACGTATGCTAGCAGCAGATTATGATGGTGACGAATGGTATGGTTATCGTGTACAAAATGGTGCAGTACGTAATGGCGCTGTTTATATGCCTAAAATGACAGAGCATTTATCGCAAGAGGCACTTTGGTCTGTTCGTACTTGGTTAGAGTCAGTCAGCAATGAAGAAAAGTAACCCTTATTTACTTTTCTTTGCCTTTAGCTGTTGCTTGCTTCTTTGTGCAACAGCTTTTTCACGCTCTTATGATGATATTATCGAGAGTGATGAAATCGTTATCGCTGTCTACAGTGACTTCCAACCTTTCTCTTATATAGAAAATGAAAAAGAGAAAGGCATAGATGTTGATTTAGCACATGCCATAGCAAAAAAACTCGGTGTTAAACTTCGACTTCGTTGGATGACTGCTGATGAAAATGTTGATGATGATTTACGCAATAATCTTTGGAAAGGGCATTTTCTTAATCGTACCGTTGCAGACTTAATGTTAAGAGTACCATACGATAAGGCTTACTCTCTTTTACGTGACGACATCGGCGAGTTAGTTCACCAACATGTGCATATGTTCGCACCTTTTCATACTGAATCTTGGAAAATAATCTTTAATAGTAAAAAAATTGAGTCAGTAGAAACGATGGCTGTGTTCCAATACCATGATATTGGTGTTGAAGTAGACTCTATTCCGCAATTTTATCTTACCTCTGCCTTTCAAGGGCGCATGAGAGATCGTGCCAAACAATACCCAACAATTATTGAAGCCATAAATGCTATGACTGAAAGTAAAGTTGATGCTGTTATGGGGCTTTCTAGCCAAATTAGTCACTATCAAGGTGAGTTAGCTAAGGATGAATATCCGCTAGCAACCAATGCGTTTCCTATGATTGGACGACAACAGTGGGATATAGGGATGGCAGTTAAAGCCGACTATCGACAGTTAGGTTATGCCGTGGGAGATATTGTTGACAACATGGTCAAGACAGGTGCAATGCACGCTATCTTCGCCAAATACAATGCCACCTATAAAATTCCAGATCTTTATAAAACCGCAGAATAAGTACTCATCCTAAATGATGAGGTAAATTCATACTGCTGTGCAGTGGTTAAGATAAGAGCAACATTTTATGATTAATTCAACCTGCATAATTCAAATAAATTTAGCAAGTTACATCTAGGTATAAATAGCAGAAAAAGTAAATTGTAGATTCAATTCCATGGGGAAAAAACAATGATTAAAACGACTAAAACAAAAGCATTGTCATTATCGATGATGGTCTCATTCGCGCTAACAGGCATGGCAAATGCCAATGTAACCGACAAAGATATTTTAAATGACCAAGCGACAACAGATGATGTTGTTTCATATGGTCTAGGCCTTAAAGGACAGCGTTATAGTCCGTTAAGTAAAATTAACACGGAAACGGTTAAAGATATGCGACCTGTTTGGGCTTTTTCACTAGGTGGAGAAAAACAACGTGGACAAGAATCACAACCCGTAATTAAAGATGGAGTTATGTATATTACAGGCTCTTATTCACGAGTTTTTGCAATTGATGCGAGAACCGGTGAAGAATTATGGCAATACGATGCACGATTACCTGACGGAATAATGCCTTGTTGTGATGTTATCAACCGTGGTGTTGCTCTATACGGTAACTTAGTTATTTTTGGTACGCTAGACGCTAAACTTGTAGCGCTTAATAAAGACACAGGTAAAGTTGTTTGGAAAAAGAAAGTTGAAGATTATAAAGCAGGTTACTCAATTACTGCTGCACCAATTATCGTAAAAGGTAAAGTCATTACAGGTGTTGCTGGTGGTGAGTTTGGT
Source organism: uncultured Colwellia sp. (assembly GCA_913061365.1). Taxonomy (GTDB): domain Bacteria; phylum Pseudomonadota; class Gammaproteobacteria; order Enterobacterales; family Alteromonadaceae; genus Colwellia. The sequence continues at coordinate 6,597 of CAJXUT010000136.1, read as the reverse complement.
ATCGTAGGTAAAGTTAGAGCGTATGATGCTAAGAATGGTAAAATAGTATGGGAACGCCCTACTGTTGAAGGCCATATGGGTTATATCTGGAAAAACGGTAAGAAAACAGATAATGGCATTTCTGGTGGTAAACCAGGACAAACATGGCCTGGCGATTTATGGAAATCAGGTGGTGCGGCTCCATGGAACGGCGGTACATATGATGCTGATGTAGATTTATTATTCTTTGGTACAGGTAACCCTGCACCGTGGAACTCACATTTACGCCCAGGTGATAACTACTTCTCATCATCACGTTTAGCGATTGACCCTGATACAGGTAAAATTGTTTGGCATTTCCAAACTACACCACATGATGGTTGGGATTTTGATGGTGTAAATGAGTTAGTTTCTTTTGACTACAAGCAAAATGGCAAAACGGTAAAAGCCGCTGCTACTGCTGACCGTAACGGTTTTATGTATGTACTTAACCGTGAAAATGGTGACTTTATTAGAGGTTTCCCTTTTGTTGATAAAATTTCTTGGGCTTCTGGCTTAGATAAGAAAGGTCGTCCACTTTATATTGAAAGCAACAGACCAGGTGATCCAGCTGACTCTAAAGATGGTAAAAAAGGTAAAATGATTGAAGCAACACCATCTTTCTTAGGTGGTAAAAACTGGATGCCAATTGCTTACAGTAAAGATACTGAATTGTTTTATGTTCCATCAAACGAATGGTCAATGGATATTTGGAATGAACCAACAGCATACAAAAAAGGTTCTGCTTACTTAGGTGCAGGTTTCACGATTAAAGCAATCAATGATGATTACATTGGTGTGTTAAGAGCGATGGATCCTAAAACGGGTAAAGAAGTTTGGCGTTACAAGAACTACTCTCCACTTTGGGCAGGTGTGTTAGCAACTGCGGGTGACTTAGTCTTTACGGGTAACCCAGAAGGTTACTTATTAGGCTTAAATGCTAAAACAGGTGAAGTTGAGTATAAGTTCAACACTGGTTCAGGTGTAGTTGGTTCTCCAGTTACATGGGAAATGGATGGTGAACAATATGTTTCTGTATTATCTGGCTGGGGTGGCGCTGTTCCTTTATGGGGTGGTGATGTAGCTAAACGTATCAAACACTTAAACCAAGGTGGTAGTGTTTGGACATTTAAACTACCTAAATAGACAACATATAGTTTATTTAATCTAAGACTAAAAAAGGTTGCCATTGGCAACCTTTTTTTTGTCTGTTGAACACTATAATCGTTACTTATTTTTTCTTTTAAACTGATCACCACTAAAGCGAGTTAAACCTTTTTGTGATTTTTGTTTAGGGTTACGCTTATTTTGCCCTGGACTTGTTTTATATCCTTGAGCATTGTTTTTACCTTGGCGATTTTTTTGACCACGGTTTTGTTCACTGCGTGTTTCTCTTGGTACTAAACAATTTGGTGTAGAGCCGATTAACTTACTCAGACCCATTTTGACTAATGCTTTACGTATTTCTGGCCAATTCACTGGATCATGATAACGTAATATTGCTTTATGTAATCGCCTTTGTATCGCCCCTTTTGGCACAGGCACAGAACCATCTTCTTTGGCGAGGTTTTTACTGGTGATATTACGTAAAGAGTTTAACTCAGTGTGATATAACGTTGTTGCATTCGCCAAGGGCGACGGATAAAAATTCTGTACTTGATCTAACTTAAAGTTATTGTCTTTGAGCCATAAGGCTAAATTAACCATGTCTCTGTCGGTAGTACCGGGGTGTGCAGAAATAAAGTAAGGAATTAAATATTGCTTTTTACCAGCAAGTTTAGAGTAATGATCAAACATTTCCTTAAACTTGTCATAACTCCCCATACCCGGCTTCATCATATTATTTAATGGGCCTTCTTCAGTATGTTCAGGTGCTATTTTTAAATAACCCCCAACATGATGGGTTGCAAGCTCTTTAACGTATTCAGGATCTTTTATGGCTAAATCATAACGAACGCCCGAAGCAATCAATATTTTTTTAATGCCTTTAACCTTTCTCGCTTTTCGATAAAGCTCAATGGTTGGAGCATGATCGGTATCTAAATGTCCACAAATAGTTGGCCATACACAAGAAGGTTTACGACAGGTTGCTTCAGCTTTTTCACTCTTACAGTTAAGTTGATACATGTTGGCGGTTGGCCCGCCTAAGTCAGAAATTACACCTGTAAAACCCGGCACTTTAACTTTGATGTCTTCAATTTCATTAATAATAGATTCGTGCGAGCGAGATTGAATAATTCGACCTTCATGCTCTGTTATTGAACAAAAAGTACAACCACCAAAACAACCTCGCATAATATTTATCGACGTTTTAATCATGTCATAAGCTGGAATTTTAGCTTTACCGTAACTTGGATGAGGAACACGTTGGTACGGTAAACCAAACACACCATCCATTTCTTCAGTAGATAATGGTTTTGCTGGTGGGTTTAACCAAATAATACGGTTACCATGACTTTGCACTAATGGTTTTGCCGAAGTGGGATTAACTTCTTGGTGAAAAATTCGTGATGCGTGAGCATATAAAGTTTTGTTATTTTTAACTTGCTCAAATGTGGGTAAGTTTATATAAGTTGTTTCCCACGGCTTAGCTTTTTCTTTCCATGATTTGTTTCTATTGTATGTTGACGTGTCAGCATTAATATCAATAACTTGTGCTGTTTTTGTAACGTCTTTTTCGACATCTACAGTTTTGGATTGTTGAGTGTTATCGTCACATGACTGTGGTGTCATATCTTGATATGGACTTGGAATAGGATCGATTTTTCCAGGTCTGTCAATATTACGTGAATCAATGCCTTTCCAACCGGGCAAAGCTTCTTTGGCCAAAAAGGCGCTACCGCGTACGTCGGTAATGGTTTTAACATTATCACCACGGGCGATACGATGGGCAATTTCAATTAATGGACGTTCAGCATTACCGTAGATTAGTAAATCGGCTTTAGAGTCAAATAAAACTGATTGGCGTACTTTATCAGACCAGTAATCATAATGAGCAATTCGTCGTAAGCTAGCCTCTATACCACCAATAACAACCGGTACAGCTTTATAGGCTTCTTTACAACGTTGAGTGTAAGCAGTAACAGCGCGGTCAGGACGTTTGCCACCTTCATCATTTGGCGTATAAGCATCATCATGGCGCATTCTGCGTTCGGCAGTGTAACGGTTTATCATAGAATCCATATTGCCAGCGGTTACACCAAAAAATAAATTAGGTTGACCTAATTCCATAAAGGCATCTTTTGATTTCCAATCAGGTTGAGCGATAATACCTACTCTGAAGCCTTGTGATTCTAGCATACGACCAATAATTGCCATGCCAAAGCTTGGGTGATCAACATAAGCATCACCGGTCACAATGATAATATCGCAACTATCCCAGCCAAGTTGATCCATCTCTTTTCGTGACATAGGTAAAAATGGCGCAGTACCATAGCATTCAGCCCAATAAAGGGGATAAGAAAATAGATTTTTATCGGTTTCTATATTTTGTGATGGCTTAGACACAATGAACTCTGTTTGGAAGTAATGGCGGCGAATTATATCACCATTAATCTGGTGGATATAATACTAATTTTTAGCGCTGATCATGATGTCAGGTATAACAATTATGCTAATAACAGCATAAAAATGGCTAATTATAAATTGAGTTTTTATTAATACAGGGAGTAATTAAATGGGAATAACGATTAAATATTATTGTGCATATATATCGAAGAAAAAATACAGGGTAGTAGCGATACTTGCTGCTATCACAAAGTTTCTAACGTATTGTTGAGGTAATTTACGTGATAAGTGCGCTGCGGCATAACCACCTGCGAGTGTGCCGCATAATACGATTGTGCCTTCATACCAAGCAATAACATCATTTAATGTAAAAATTACAATAGCAATCAATGAAACGGCTGATGATACTAATAACTTTAAACCATTCATTGCGTTGATATTAGTATGTCCAGCTAGGGCTAAGTAGCTTAACGATACTATGCCTAATCCAGCATTAAAAAACCCACCATAAAGAGAAACACCAAAAAGTAAAACTAATAAGAAAAAACCACCAAGGGCTGATGCATGCTGGTGTCTAAATGCCATTTTTTTTAGTTGTGTATTAATTTTTCCACCAAAAATAAAGAGCGAAGTTGCAAAAAGAAGCAACCAAGGAATAGCCTCTCGAAAGACAGATTCAGGTGTTTTCAACAACAACCAAGCACCTGAAATACCCCCTAGTAAACTAATGATAATTATTTTTACTAGTTCATTTTTATGAGCGGATATTTCTTGTCGAAAAGCATAAGTTCCACTCATATAACCTGCACATGAAGCAAAAGTATTTGTAGCATTGGCGGTGATAGGAGAAATACCAACAGCAATAAGTGCGGGAAAAGTGATAAAACTCCCGCCACCAGCAATAGAGTTAAGAACGCCGCCAAAAAAGCCTGCAAGCAACAGAAGTAGTATTTCAAAGAGCATTATTAACAACATACCTGTAAGAATAAAAAGAGAAAGAACGATATCATATTTGTATTAGGTGCAATAGATTGAATCAATTACATAAAATAAATTTTTTCTCAGTGGATTTAAAGCGCAAACTTTGATGTGTTGAAAATAATCATACTTAGCGTGTTTTATTTAACCTGACAATGACAAACATTGCTACTGTGACTCTGTAAATATTCAAAATGAAAGTTTAACGTAATTATTGTGAAAATGTATAAAATAATCTCCAGATGAACAAGTCATAATTTATATTATCAATATTCATTATAGTTATTTTTATTAGATATAAAACACAAAATTTAATCTATTTATCAATTGATTAAATATTATGCTCTTGTATACTTCTATGAATTTTTTTTGAACTATTTCGGATCTATCTTAATGAATACATTGTTAATTAGACTTAAAGTTAAGTCTAAACTATTACTCTTAATATTTGCTTCTTTAACTGCTTTAGTTGCCGTAATGCTATTTTCAATGAAAATATTAAATCAGAATTTATTAGAAGACAGGCATACTAAAACTACCCATTTAACTGAAGCTGCAACCGATGTTGTAAATTATTTTTATCAGCAATCACAAAAGGGAATGTTCACTGAAAAAGAAGCACAGACACATGCATTAGCATCTTTAAGTGCAATGAGGTACGGAGGTAAGGAATACTTTTGGGTAAATTCACTTGATTACATCATGCTTGCACACCCAAAACAAAAACTGATTGGTCAAGATATAAAAAATATTAGTGATCCAAACGGTATACACTTATTTGTTGAAATGGTTCGTATAGTCAAAGCTCAAGGAGAGGGCTTTGTTGAATACCAATGGGACAGAGCGGGTAGCAATGAACATGTAGATAAAATATCTTATGTGAAGTTATTTCAACCTTGGGGTTGGGTAATAGGTACAGGAATATATTTAGATGATGTCAATGATATTTTTTGGGATAGCGCCATGAATATTGCTGCAGAAGTCTTATTGTTCTTCTTATTTATTGCTTGGTTATCTTATAAAATTAGTAAAACTATTTATAAGCCATTAAATGATATGCGTGAGGTAATGGTAGAAGTTAACAACACGAATAATCTATCACTCGCTCTAAAAGTAAATGGCAGTGATGAGTTTGCAGAAATCAGTAATATATTCAATGAAATGCTTGGTAATTTTAGAAGTGTGTTATTAAAAATTTCAGAATCATCATGCAGTTTAGCATCTCAAGCCGAAGAGTTATCTGCAGTTACTGAACAAATAAATCAAGGTATGTATGAACAGCATAATGATGCAATGAGTGCAGATACAGCATCTAGTGAAATGGTATTAGCAATAAGAGAAGTAGCTGAAAATACACATAGAACTTTGGACTCTACTACCCAAGCAACAGACAACACTAATCATTGTGTCGTTGTTCTTGATAAGAACTTGGTTTCTATTGATGAACTTAATATGAGAATTCAAGAGTCTGTCGAACAAATATCAGAGTTAAAAAATGCGAGTACAAACATTGGAGAGATTGTTAATACAATACAGGGAATTGCGGAACAAACTAATTTACTCGCTTTAAATGCTGCGATAGAAGCAGCAAGGGCTGGTGAACAAGGTCGTGGTTTTGCAGTTGTTGCAGATGAAGTGAGAACCTTAGCAAGTAGAACGCAAGAATCTACTGCAAATATCACGTCGGTCATTGAAATTCTACAGCTAGGAGTTGGTCAAGCCGTAAGCAATATGGAGCAATGTCAAGAACGCACAAATTCAAGTGTTGTACTGGCAAAAGAGGCTGGAGATTTAGTTCAACAGATGCAAACAAAGATGCTTGAAGTTACAAGCCTGGCAACGATGGTGAGTGCTGCAACTGAAGAACAAAGTGCTACTACTGAACAAGTGAAAGATATTATTAATAAAATTAATGTCATGACTGATCAAACGACTGCTAGTGCATCACATACCGCTCAATCAAGTGAAAGTTTGGCAAAGTATGCTGTTGAGCTAAATGATTTGGTTTCCTCCTTTAAAATATAAATTTTTTAGCAAGTTTATTGCTGTCTCTTATACACATCTGACGCTGCCGACGAAGAGGATAGTGTAGAT
>CAJXUT010000135.1 GCA_913061365.1 uncultured Colwellia sp. | reverse complement strand
TCTACACTATCCTCTTCGTCGGCAGCGTCAGATGTGTATAAGAGACAGGTATAAAACTGATAAATACGGGAGTAGCCACACGAGCCCATGGCGGAAGAGCTTGTACTAATCTACCAAAATGTCGGTCGTGTAGCTTTCGTGAAATAAACAGTTGGTATTCTTTTGTGTTTATTTTAACTAAAACGGGCCCGACTAATTGGGTATGAGAAAAATGGCTGCTGATTGTTTTATCAAACTCTTTCTCATCAATATAACGTTTAAGTGATTTTTGTTCTTTGGGAGGCAAGCGGAAAAGACTAGTAACCGTTGGATTATCTTCAACACTTTTTAACCAAAGATTATAAGGTGGTTTAATGAAGTGTTCATGTCTAATTGATTGTATTTGATCAATGCTTTTTAATTTACGGCGTATTATTTTTTTAGCTGTGCTCTTAAGTTGCCTTAACTCATGTCGCTGTGGCTCTTTACTCTCCACATTACTGTACATGTCACTTGATATTTGTTGTGAAATAAAGCGCGTACTAAAAATTGAAATGATAGTAATGAGCCAAAATGAAGCAAACACTTTGAAGGTTAAAGAAAAGAAAAACATCTTTATTTTCATGAATAACTTCATCAGTTAACTGCTCTCACCAACGAGAAATAAATAACCAGTACCACGCACTGTTTTGATTTTTTCTATATCACAATAAGGTGAAAATTTACGGCGAATATTGCTAACATGAACATCAATGCTTCGATCGAATGGCGCTAATTTTCTATTTAATACTTGTTCTGAAAGTGACTCTTTTGCAATGACTTTTCCACAGTTTTCCATAAGCATTGTTAAAATTTGATACTCGGTACCGGTTAAGGTAATCGCATTAGTATGGCAAGTAACAGATCGGGTTGCATGATTAAGCTCAATGTCATTAACAGCTAATATTGAACTATCCGTTGTGGTTTCTTGTTGGTGTTGCTGAGTAACAATATCAATACGACGTAAAATAGCCTTTATTCGAGCCAACAACTCTTGGTGGTGAAAGGGTTTAGCTAAGTAATCGTCAGCACCTAATTCTAAGCCTTTTACCTTGTCGCTATCATCACCTTTAGCCGTTAACATGAGAATGGGTGTTTTATACTCAGTACCTAGTGCTTTTAATACTTCAAAACCATTAAGTTTTGGCATCATAACATCGAGCAATATAAGATCAAACTCACCCTTGTAAGCAAGCTCTAAGCCTGATTGACCGTCAAAGCAACACTGAACTGTAAAACCTTGCTGGTTGAGATAGTCGACTAAAAGTTCAGCTAACTCATGATCATCATCAATTAATAATAAATTTTTTTTAATCAAGTGAAGCCCCATATCAGTTTATGTTTTCGTTACTTGAACAGGTAAAGTAACTGTTAAAACCTATCTTAACGCATTCATTATCATCTTATGATTTAACTTTGCAATCTTTACGCAACTTTTACATTGGCTTTACGTTTCTTCTCATAGGGATATTTATACTAGTTTGAGTTATTAAATTTTATAAATACAGTTTTGGAGAAAATTATGAATGTAACTAAATCAACTAAAGCTATTGTATCAACTATAGCGATTTGTGCTGTTATTGCTTTTACTAATGTATCGAGTGTTAATGCGTCGTCTAATGACAGTTTTTTTAATGAATCTAGAATGGGTGAAGGGCAAAAACATCGAGGAAATAAGCATAAGATGAAACGTATGGCTAAAGCGTTATCATTAAGTGCTCAACAAAAAGAGCAAATAAAAACAATAAAGTTAGAAGCTAGGGAGCAAGGGCAAGCACTACAAGCAACGATGACTGAGTTTAGAACAGCAAAGAAAGAACTCGTTCATGCAAAATCATTTGATGAGAATGCATTTAAAGCATTACAAGATAAATACCAAACTACTTTTGCACAATTAGCATTAATTAGAACTAAAGCTAAGCACTCTGTTTTTAATGTTTTAACCATTGAGCAACAAAATAAGTGGTTAAAAATTATTGAGAATAAAAAAGGTAGGGGCAACCGTAAAACAAATAATGGTTAATTCTTTATGCCCAAATAATGCGTTATATTTTAACGCTGTTTGGGCATTTTATTTTATGAAAGTATTTTTACTTAACTAAAAGACAGCTAGCTATCTAAGCTAAATGAGAACACCTTAGCCATTTTACTCTCTACAGGCTTTTCATCAACTTTAGCTGGTAAAAAACGCCACTTTTTAATTGCTTTGCGTATTGAGCTTTCAAAATAATTGATCTTTTTATGTTGAGCAAATCGTATATCTTTTATCTGACCATCAATATCAATAGTAAAGTCTACTTTTACTTCAATCTCAATGCCTCGGCGTTTGGCAATACTAGGATAAATAGGTACTACTGATTTAACTTGCTCTGCACTTTGCCATACAGGACTAATAGGAACAATGGACTTGTTTGTTATGGCAATAGGTTGTATCCATTCATCTTTTTGCCTAGAGATGTGATCAACAAAATTGTTGTTCATTGGCTTCATGCTTTTAAGGTAGGCTAAATCATTTTTTTTGGTCGTAATATTAGGTGCGTCGGTTGTTAATACTGTTAATGATTTATTGTTTTCTATTTTTACTTCTTTAAGAGGCTCGGACTGCAACAAAGATGCTGTTGCTTTAATTTGAGGCTGTGAGAAATTAGTTTTGACCGCTAGCTTTTTAGATACGTTAGTTAGCTTTTGTTTTTTAGTAATAACCGGAGAAACCGATGCTTTTAGCTCTGTTTGAGTAGGGCTTATTTGCTTCGTTGTTGCAGAAGAATTTTCAAATGAAGTTGACGATGCTGTTAATTGCATTTTTTCAACGGCTTTGGCTTGCTGACTTGAAGTGAAAGGAATCACTGATGCTACTAGTTGTTCAGGTTTTTCAGCTTGTGTTATATCTAATTTTGTTTGATTGGTTAATAACAGTTGAGCAATTGAGCTATTAGATATTAATTTATCCGTATGAATTGCGGTTTTTAGCTGACTCTTATCATTTTCTATATGATGAGATGATTCTTCATTATGCCAAATGTCGAGTAGTGGCATTGTTAATAATTGTTTGCTTGATAAAAGCAATACTGAAAATACAATTGTGACACTAGCAAACCACTTACTGATATTGTTTTTTGGGGCACAATGATGGTCAACTAAACGAATAACACGTTGTTTTAAATCACCGCCAGATGCCGCTACAGCGAGTTCAGGAATCGTATGATGATGTGCTTTCGCACATAAAGATGCGGTGTCAGTTAACGTATGAGCATAAGCAATAGCATCACCGCAATGTTGTACAGCAATATCATCACTGCAATATTCTCTTTCATTACGCATTTGCTTAGATATCCAGTGAACAGCTGGATGGAAAAACAATAATATTTCTACTAAGGTTTGAAAGAAATTAACTAAATAGTCATGTCGGCGAATGTGCGCTAGCTCATGTAATATTAGCATTTCCAATTGTGGTGTATTCAACCCACTCACCATGCTTGCAGGTATTAGAACCACAGGCTTAAGCCAACCAATTGCCATAGGCACATCAACTTTCAACGATATTAACAATTGAGGTGTAATGGTAAGCTTTATTTGTTTTGCAAGTTCATTAAATCTGGCTTGTAGTATTGGGCTTGGTGCGATGGTGCTTTGCTGTGGAAGGTTATTTATATTATATACTTGAATTAATAACTTTCCTGATAACAAGAAGATCGCAGCTAGCCAAAAAATAGCAAGATAAGGTAATAAAGAAGGTAATAAAGTTACTAACTCTCGATAACTATACAGTGTATGAGGCTGTTTTAATTCCTGAATAAATTCACTTAGTGCTAATGAATTCGTAACTGAGTATTCAGTTTGATAAATAATCGCAAAGGTAATAATAGGCAAAACAAAGTTAGCTACCATTGCTAAAGTTGATAATGCGTAGCGAACTTGCGGTTTACTGTCATTGAATATAAGTAATGCTGACTTTAATACTGCCGCCACTAGAACTCCTTGCCATATAAAATGCAATAAAGTCAGTGATAAACTAGTTAAAAATGGGCTAGTAGATAAAAGCGTCAACATGAATATTAAGTGTTACTTTTCTAATGATTTAAGTAATTGACGGATATCATCAATTTCTTCAGCTGAGGTTGACTCATCAATAGCCCGCATGACTAATTTTGATGTTGAGCCTCCAAATGCTTTACTGATTAAATCTTTAATCAAAGAGGATTGCGTGTGTGTTTCGCTATTTGCAGCAGCGTATACATGTGCACGGTTCGTTTCATCTCGAATAACTAATGCTTTTTCATGCATAATCTGCAAGATCTTTAAAACTGTTGTATAGCCTGTTTTTTGTGTGGTGCTCACAGCGTCATGTATCTGTCTAACAGTAGCTGGACCCATTTGCCAAAGAATATTCAGTAAAGTTAATTCCGCTTCTGTAGGCTTTACAGTTGATTTAGCACGCGCCATACTCTTGTCCTTTAATGGAATGTTGATCGTAAAATTGTATGATTACGAACGTAGTCGTAATCAGTATATGCTCATCCTATCCTGTGTTGAATTAATGAGCAACTTTTTTATTGTTCGGCACTATTAGTAGCTAAGTTTGCATATAATTCACCTAAACGAGTAACTGTTTTAGGGCCTGCTTCTGTAGGGAATTCAACCATATTTGGCGCAAAAGTACTGACAACAGTTGAACCTAATTTAAAGCGACCCATTTCATCACCTTTTTCAAATGTGATTGCGTCACTACCTTTTGCAGGATATTGCCATCTGAAAACATCATTGCCTGCAGGAGGAGTGATAGTGCCAGCCCAAGTCGTTTCTATGCTAGCGACAATGGTTGCGCCAACAAGCACCATAGCTAATGCGCCATGCTCAGTATCAAAAATGGTTACTACACGTTCATTACGCGCAAATAAGTCAGGTACATTATTCGCTGTTAGTGGGTTAACTGAAAATAGCTCTCCCGGTACATAAATCATCTCACGTAGTGTTGCAGCCATAGGCATATGGATTCTATGGTAGTCTTTTGGTGCTAAATAAATGCAAGAGAACTTACCTTTTTGAAAAGGAGCTGCAGTTCTTGAATCGCCACCTAATAAAGAGGTTAAGCTATAGTTAAAGCCCTTTGCTTGAATAAGCTTGCCCTCAACAATATCTCCTTGTTGTGATATTGCACCGTCTACAGGATAACAAAGAGAATTGTTATCAGGATTAATTATACGTGCACCGTCTTCTAATTCACGGGTGAAAAAGTCATTAAATGTTTCAAAATCACTAGCGTTTTTAAGTTTCGCTTCGGCCATATTAATTTTATAAGCTTTGATGAATATGCTTATTAATTTAGTAGTTAACCAACCCATTTTTGCTGCAGCTAACTTGCCAACTAAACGAGAAATAGCATGTTTAGGCATTGCATATTGTAGTGCTATTTTAATTCTGTCACCGATTGTATTTTTTACGGGTAATGTATTTGAAGATAAGTTTTCTGAAGACACTTTCTTTCCTTTAATTTATTAATCGATTAGTCATTAAATCGTGAAGTTAATTTGTTCTCGCCTAAACTAGCAATGATGCGCTGAAAGCTTGCAAGTCGTTTAGGATTAATTTGTTGCTCATTGGCGCCAGTTAACGCACAACCAGGATCATTAATGTGTTTACAGTCTCTAAATTTACATAAGCCCATAAAGTCATCAAATTCTGTAAAGCCTTTAAAAACTTGCTCAGGTGTTAAATGCCATAAACCAAATTCTCTAATGCCGGGAGAGTCAATTAAATCACCGCCGTCATCAAAATGGTATAACCTAGCAACGGTTGTTGTATGTTGCCCTAAACCAGAGTTTTGTGAAACTTCTTGGGTAATAACACCTAATTCTGGCATTAGTGCATTAACAAGTGTTGATTTACCTACACCTGATTGACCAACAAAAATACTAATATTGTGATTTAGCTTAGCTTTTATTTCGCTGATACCTGAACTTGTTTTACTACTTGCATAAAGTACTTGATAGCCAATATCGCGATATATTTGTAACTGTTGTTCAATTTCAGCTTGTTCAACTGGGCTTAACTCATCGAGTAAATCAGTCTTATTTAATACGATGATCGGTGTTATACCTGTTTGCTCAGCAGCAACTAAATAGCGGTCAATTATATCACTATTAAAAGCAGGTAATAATGAAGACACTATAAGTATTTGGCTGATATTTGCTGCAATAGGTTTTACGCCATCATAAACATCAGGACGGCTAAGTACTGAATCACGGTCATGTACCGCTTCAATAATGCCGCGGATACTGTGTTGTGTTTCCTTGCCTAAGCGCCAAAGTACTTTGTCTCCACACACTAAGGAGCTAATAGAGCGACGTAAGTTACAACGGTAAATAATACCGTCTGCACCTTCAACATCAGCATGTTGACCAAAACGACTTATAATTACGCCATCTTGTGCCATGCCTAATTCATCATCTAACCATTGTACTTTGTCAGTTTTATTACCTTTAACACGTAATTTTTTGTCATGGTTTGCTTTGATTCGACGTTGTTGACCGTGAGTTAATTTTTTCTTAGCCATTATGCTTGTTCTGAGCAGATAAGGTTGATCATTTTATTTAATCCTAGTTAGTTGTCAGTTATTATACTTATAATTACACTCTATTGCTTGTGCAATTTATGATACCAAGATTAAAACTTAGTAAACTTGGTATAAGGAAAACTTATGACTTGTAGCGACACTAATTTAATTTGGCTCGATTTAGAAATGACAGGGCTAGAGCCTGAAGTTGATGTGATTTTAGAAATTGCCACCATTGTTACGGATAGCCAGTTAAATATTTTGGCTGAAGGGCCTGTTTTTGCAATCAGTCAAACAGATCAAGTACTTGATAATATGAGTGAGTGGTGTATTGAACATCATGGCCAATCAGGTTTAACACAACGTTGTCGAGACAGTGAAGTAAGTTTAGCAGAGGCTACTGTACAAACAATTAAGTTTGTTGAGCAATATGCACCTAAAGGTAAATCACCCATGTGTGGTAATAGCATAGGACAAGACAGACGCTTTATTAACAAATACATGCCTGATTTTGAAGAGTGTTTTCATTACCGTAATTTAGATGTAAGTACGGTAAAAGAGCTTGCTCGTCGATGGAAACCAGAAGTGTTAGATAAGGTGGTTAAAACAGGTGCCCATTTAGCCTTAGATGATATTCGTGAATCTATTGCTGAATTGAAAATATATCAAGAACACTTTTTTAAACTATAGATAAAGTTGATAACTCCTATCAAAATGGGATGATTATCTTTTTAATCGCTTTTGTGAGGAATAACTAATTTTCTTTATTGGTTATTCCACTCTCATAGGTGAGACCGTACCTATGATTCATTTTATAAACTTCTTTATTATCGATTAACCTTTTTAGCTCTTGATCAAACTTTCTACGTAAATCTTGCAGATCTTTTTGTTTTGAAAAACCGTAAAAGCCTTTAGTAGAAGAGATTGGCGTTGCAATTTTTTTAAACTTATTTCTCTCTTTATTAGTCGATAAGTACTGTTGGGCATTTCTTTGGTTTAATGCACATAAATCAATTCGCTTTTTTAATAACATTCCAAAGCAACTTTTGAATGAATATAAGGTTACTGTTGATAATTGACTCTTATAATTATCAAACTTATCTCCATAAACCCAGCCAGCCATTAATCCGATGTTAAACTTTCGTAGTGCAGATAATTCACCGTTCCACGTGAACGTTTCATTTACTCTAGAGTAAAAAATCATATAGTCTTGGTAAAAATGATAAGTGTTAAAATCAAAAAACTCTTCTCTTTTTTGTGTTTTGTACGGTCCAATAAGTACGTCTGCTTGTCCATTTTTAACCATCCTTTGCGCTCTTTTCCAAGGATAAATTTGAATTTCAATATCATGCCCGAGATTGGACATGATTTTTGTTGCCAATTCGACTCCAATTCCTTTATTCCTACCTGATGAGTCTTTTTCAAGGATATGTGTAAAAGTGGTTCCTACAAATTTATAAGTTTCAGCAATGCTTTGGTTATTTATTGCATATAAAGCAAAAATCAATATTGGCCATAGGATGCGCAAGAGATATCCCTCTACATAGTGCTTGTTTCTGTTAATTAGATAAAAGCATATTAAAATAATTTTTCTTTTACTCTGCGTTGAAACAATGAGTGTAGCAGTGTTTACACAGATATATTGCTTGTTAAATGTTGATTATTCCATAGCAATATATTGGGGATGAGATTGAATACGCTTAATCCATTGTTGAATTGATGGATATGCAGACAAGTCAAATCCTCCTTCATGGGCTACGTGTGTATATCCGTAGAGTGATATATCCGCAATCGTTATTTCAGAACCTATAAGATACGGCGTTAATTGTAATTGCTCTTCCATTACGCTTAGCGCTTTATGACCACCAATCTGCTTAGCTTCATACTCAGACTTACGCTCTTGAGGTAGGCCGAGGTACTTAGCAATAAATCTAGCAACAGCAATAAAAGGCTCATGACTGTATTGTTCGAAGAATTGCCATTGTAAAATTTTAGCCGAACTAAAGCGACAAGTACCGACTAAAGAAGAGTCGAAGGCTAGATAATTTAAAATGGCGTTGGACTCTGAAATATAAGAGCCATCTGTTAACTCAAGTAAAGGAATTTTACCATTAGGGTTCTTTTTCAAAAATGCATTGGTTTGTGTCTCATTTGCTAAAATATCTACTTCGATCCACTCGTGTTTAATATTTAAAAGTGAAGTTAGTAGTTTTACCTTATAACAATTACCTGATTGAATATCACCGTAGATTTTCATTTTAATTTCCTTAGGTTAGTCACCTACTCAATTGCTCAGTATTTTAACTAGGTTTAACGTTATAACCAATAGAGTTTGCAGCACCTTCATTGTTAAGCTTTTTATATTTTCAACCGTTGTACTAGGTTCTCAGTAGCTAAACTCCTAAGGAACTCTTCTGTTATATTGACGAAATGAGCAATAAACAACTGTAAAATACTCTTAGGATATAAATAAATACAACTAATAAACAACAGTTTGTGATGCATTTTTTGTGATGTTAATAATAAAGCTTGAAGGTCTGACCAGTTCGGTTAACAATAACGCTATCAATAATTAATAGGTAATACATATGCCAAACAGTTTTAGTTCATTTGTTAGTAAAGTGCATAAAGCACCAAAATTTATGCAATCATTTTTATTAACGACACTATTTAACTCAAAAGTAAAATTTGCAGGAACCACAGGTATTAAACTTGAACAGGTAACGCATCAACAAACAGTATTGACCTTAAAAAATAAAAAATCAGTACAAAATCATATTGGAGGTATCCATGCTATTGCAGCAGCGGTACTTGCAGAGTCGGCAACAGGTATTGTAGTAGGAATTAACGTACCTAATGATAGAGTGCCCTTATTGAAATCTATGACCATAGAATATCAACGAAGAATGCAAGGTAACTTAAAAGCAGTTGCCAATTTAACGCTTGAACAAATTACACTTATCGAACAACAAGAGAAAGGTGACATAACGGTGCCTGTTATTATCACTGATGATTCAGGGCAAATGCCTATTGTTTGTAACATGGAGTGGGCTTGGGTGAGTAAAAAACGTTAATTAACATGCGGTACGCTATTATTTTGCTTGTGGTTTGGTATAAACTAAAGAGACAAAGGAATTCAAAATAAAAATCATAGCTATGAGTAATACTGACGATTTGGCTGAGCAACAGCCAATCGAGCAAGACCAAGCGTCTCCAATCAAAACCTTGACAGCAAAACCATTGCATCGTCAATTCTCCATGATCTTAACTAGCTTATTATTCACCGTTATTATGGCATTAGCGTTGATGTTTGCTTTGTTTTACCAGCAAAGTGAACAAAGTCGCATTTCACATCAAGGTGAATTCACTTCGCTAAGTCAGCAATATGAACAATTACAAGCATTACAAAAAACTGAGTACCTTGTTGAACAATTATTGTTTATAGAAAATAAAATTAATTTTGTTGAGTCGCATACCGAATTGCTTGCAGTTAACAGGGAGTTATTACAGTTAGAAAGCGCTAACGAGAAAATATATCAACAATGGTTAAATGCGAACGAATCGGCTAGGGAAGTTATTTTTAATCTTCAAAAAAGTAATCAAGATAATGAAAAATTAAAGCAAAGTAGCATTATCCAATTACAACTTATGTGGTTTTCAATTACACCAATAATTAATGAAAAAATAGCTAGCCAAGCATTACTCCTTCAACAGCTTAAAGTCAATAATACAAGTTATAAGTTGAGGTTTAGCCGGTCTACAGTTCATGCTCTTGGCATGGAGGAGCTATATGAATTACAGCAATTAAAGCAATTGATGGCAGAAGTCTTGTCTCGATTTGAGCAATTAACAATTCATACAAGTATGGATGATTTTAATTTATTACGTTTAGACGTAGAAAATATTATAGCGAAGCGTGATCTGTTCAAAGTTGACGCTAAAAATATAGCAAAAGCTGATTTTAGAAAAGAAATTGATACGTTTGAAAATATAGTTGCTAACCAATGGGGAGCTTTGGTGATGTGGCAAGATCTGTCTCTTATACACATCTGACGCTGCCGACGAAGAGG
>CAJXUT010000134.1 GCA_913061365.1 uncultured Colwellia sp. | reverse complement strand
TTTGAAAGATGTTATTTAAACCTGGCAGTTACACAAAATGTGTTACAGGGTCATTTAATATCCTTCAAATAAACTCTTTGGCTTTAATTGTATCTACTTAAGTTATTATTCTTGAGTGCTTTTTGATGTAATATACTTTGATAAATCAGAAATTTCATCTTTAGACAATACCATCCCCCAAGGTGGCATATATGGACTAAGACCATGTGCAGCACCACCATCGCTGATTATATTAATTATCTCTTCATTTGATCTTTTAGAGCTATAATCAGCGGTAGTAAAGTCGGCAATTTTGATCGCAAATAACTTTGAGTCTGGGCCGTCTCCTTTTCCTTCATTTCCATGGCAACGCCCGCAACTTTCAAGAAAAATTGAGTTTGTTTCTTCATAGGAGTATACGTGAGCTTCATTGTTCTTTGATGTTGACTGAGTTTTATTACTATCATCACTACTATGTGTTAGCACCATAAGTTGACCACTATCTTTTGTTTTTGATCCTAATAAAGTGACAAATACTTCGCCGTTAGGCGCATATGAGAGCGAGCTTATTCCTCTTTGTGCATATTGTTCAGCTTGGCCTAGTAATCTAGCCTCTTTAATAGGTGAGCCATCTGTTGGAATACCGAACAGTTTTCCAGAAAAATTATCGCCATAGATGTATGTGCCATTCAACTCGTTTAGTTGTTTTCCTCGATAAACAACACCGCCTATTACAGCACGATCAAAGGCTGAATGCTTATAGGCGTATGTTGGGTGCTTTGCTGTACCTTTCAGATCTGCCGGTGTTACAAAGTTAGAAGTTTGTGGACCCTCTATGTAAGGGTATAAATAGTTACTGCCTTGTTCAATTTTATTTACTTCTTCCCAAACAGTTGAACCAACATCTCCTGCCCAAAGCTCTCCTGATTCTGCATCAAAAGATATACGAAATGGATTTCTCATTCCCATGACCCAATATTCATTGAGTACAGAATTATCATTAATGAATGGATTATCTTTAGGTATTCTGTAGTGTTGAGTAATTGCATTTTTAGGTGAAATCTTTATTGATTCACTTTTATTTGAATCATTATCAACATCTATACGTAAAATACCTGCTCTTAATGCTTCATTTGTTGCTTTTTGCTTGTTTTTATATACACCTTCACCGAGCGCTATATATAGATAGCCATCGGGACCAAATTCAACTGACCCACCATTGTGATATGCATCGTTAGTACGGTGTAACTGTAATAATGGTAATTCTGCTATCAACGAAGGAGCTACTTCTTCATTTAGAGTAAAGCGAGAAATAGTATTCGTTTGTTCTTCATTATGCACAGAAGTGTAATAGATGAAGATATCATTTATTTCTGTACTGTCAGCTAAGCCAAAGTTAGGGTGAAGTGCTAAACCTAAAGCACCATTTTCTATATCGACTAAGCCAACTTTGTCCTTAAT
Organism: uncultured Colwellia sp.; assembly: GCA_913061365.1. Classification (GTDB taxonomy): domain Bacteria; phylum Pseudomonadota; class Gammaproteobacteria; order Enterobacterales; family Alteromonadaceae; genus Colwellia. The sequence continues at coordinate 9,268 of CAJXUT010000134.1, read as the reverse complement.
ATTTAATACGAGTTGTTTATTGTTACCACTTGGATAATCTACTTTATAAACCATCCCTGCGCGCTCTAGTACATAAATGATATCATTTTTATGATGAGAAAATTTAGCAATCATCGGTTGTCTAAATGGTGTGCTATTTAAAGCAGCTTTAAGGGTATATGAAGAACTGCTAGCCTTATTGAAGGTTAATCTTATTTTAGTGATTGCATCAGAAACATCACTATTGAATATAAAGCCGATAGCAAGAGCCATTGGGGAAATGAATAGTATTAATACTATAATGCCATACAGAGTGGTAAATCGTCTCAGTACATCTTGGATGCCTGACAATAACTCTTTTAATCTGTTGGATTGAGGCTGGAGGAATAATATGTGCAATAATAGAATAAAAGCAGAGCCATAAAGCCCTATATAAACAAATAAATTTGGATTAAATGTGATTGATGATGCTAAGAGGAAATATAAAATAGAAAAAGTATAAGCCAGTAAAAAATTTAGATAATCTAAACTAAAATACTCTTTAGGTGATTTTTGTGTGACTAATGCTCTTCCGCAAAGTAGAAAGAACATAGTGATAGCTGCCATAATCGCAGCAATACTAGCAACTTCTGAGGCGCTTAAATAGAATTCAGAAAAGGGTAGCGGTCTCCATTTTCTTTCACTTGCCACAGCTAAATAAATAGTTACAGCAATAGAAGCAGAACAGCTTAATATGTAAGCTATTACCCTTAACGTTAATCCTTTCATTATTTTTCCAATTTAATCAGTAAATTTATCTTAAACATATAATAAATTTCCATTTACTAAATAGCAATGAATCGTCAATATTTATCTGTTATTTCAGCTGTATTATGATTGTTATATGATTAGTAAATGATAGAATAACGGCAATTAATAACTACGTTTTTTAACACAGCGTACTTTACTTTAACCGCCGTTTTAGAGCTCATATCAGTGCTTTATCTTGTATGGTTTGTTTGGGCATAATGAATATAATTAAAGCTAGTTTTGAAGTCACTTATGACTTTCCTGTCTATTTCTTAGATGACTTCTTCAGCGAAGATGAACAATTACTTAAAGAAATATTATCGATAACATCTGAAAAAAAGCCAATTATTTTTCCTATAGTTGAAAACGCAATAGTTGAAGCTTTTCCTACAATCGTTTCTGATCTTGAAGCTCTGTTTTTACGCTTAGACATGCCTATTACTCCTTCTTTTGTTATTGCCGGAGGGGAAAGTGGTAAAAATGATGAAGCATTAGTTCCGCAGATTATTGATCAATGTATCGAACATAACATAGATAGGCATTCATATATTCTGGCTATTGGTGGTGGTGCGTTTATTGATATGGTTGGATATGCAGCTGCGATTACCCACCGAGGTATACGTTTGTTAAGAATGCCGACTACTGTATTAGGGCAGAACGATGCGGGGGTAGGAGTGAAAAATGCTATTAATTATAAAGAGCGTAAGAATTTTTTGGGGACCTTTTCACCTCCTCATGCTGTGATCAATAACTATAAATTCATCACAAAGCTGTCTGAAAGAGATAAACGGGCAGGTATAGCTGAAGCGATTAAAGTTGCACTAATAAAAGATAGCCACTTTTTTGAAGAACTTGTTCAGCAATGTACAGAGTTAAAGAGTTTTGATCGTCTTGCTATGAAAAATATGATTCATAAATGTGCAAAGTTACATTTGACTCATATTTGCCAAAATGGAGATCCGTTTGAAAGAGGATCTGCTAGGCCATTAGACTTTGGTCATTGGAGTGCACATGCTATTGAAGAGTTGTCGGGCTTTGAATTAAGACATGGGGAAGCTGTTGCTATAGGTATTTTAGTCGATTCTCGTTATGCTTTTTATAAAAACTGGCTAACTCAACATGAATACCAACTAATAGAAAACTTAATATTGACTTTAGGGTTTAGTATTACTAAGTCGGTACTATCTAAACTTGATATTGAGCTCTCATTGGATAACTTTAGAACACACCTAGGTGGTGAGTTATGTATTACTATGTTACAAGGTATTGGGCGTAGTTGTGAAGTGAATGATATTGATAATAAGTTAATGCAAAAAAGTGTGAGCTATTTCATTAATGACACAATGGAAGAATAAAATTTATTATGGAAGTTAAGGCTTACTTACAGTTGATTAGAGCACCTGGTGTTTTTTCGATTTTTTCAAATATAACAGCTTCTTTTATCATTTTTTCAGGGTTAACTATTGCAAATAATTTTGAGGTTGTTCCTTATACCCTAACATTAATCATTAGCTTTTTTTGTTACCAAGTAGGGATGATGACAAATGATTTAGCTGACTTTGTTGAAGATAGCAAAGAACGCCCATTTAGGCCTTTGCCAAGCCTAAAAATAAGTAAACTATCAGTAAAAATTATAGCATTGGTATTGTGTGTTACAGCTCTTACTTTTGCGACTTTTATTTCGTGGCAGCTGTTTTTATTTGTAGCAACAATGCTGCTATTTATTTTAAGCTACAATTACCTGACTAAAAATACTGTATTGGGTTGCTTGAACATGGGGGGAGTTAGGCTACTTAATTGGTCGTTGGTTCTAGTGATTTTTTTAACATTTAATCACTTACTTTTTTTATCAGGCTTGATAGTCTTTTTTTATACAGTACTGATAACGCTTATTAGTCGTTATGAAACAGAAGAGTTTCCGGTAAGTATTAAAAAGTGGCTATATTTTCTTATAGGCTTAATGGTAGCCTCCTTGTTATTCATTTTAAGTGGCCCTTCAACCACTCTTCTGAACGAGTTGCCAATTTTAATATTTTGTACTTGGTTAATTTATAAGGTTGACTCTTTTTCACCTTGTACTAGCCAAGATACGCAAAAATTTGTCACGACGTTATTAAAATATATGGTGGTACTTGATGGCTTATTACTTGTTACTTTTGGACATTACTTCTTAGGAGTTATTTGTTGTGGGTTAATATTACTAAGTAGTAAAGTTGTAAAGTATGTCTATTTGACCTGACCGGATGGTAAAATGAATTATTTGATAATTGAAGAACTATTACCTGCTCACATTAGAAATGAGATTTTATTAGCTGTAAATAACTCAATTAGCCATGAAAATACTGAGGTTTCTAATGATATTATAATGCGGTGTTTTTCAAAGTTACCGACAGAGCATCGTAAATTAGGAAGTCCCGCAATAAAGTTTCCAGGCTACCCTTCGCTGACTTCCATAGAGATATATAGAGCTTATTTGTTATTAATATTAAAAAGTCAGCTAAAAAAGAAATTTACAATAGCTTTACCTGTTTTACTTAAATATTGTGATGATGAAGAAAAATTATCAATAATGAAAAGCCTATCCTTATGGGATTGTGAAGGATTATTTGTCGACTCAATTATTGAACTTTGTCGTACAAATAGCGTAGATTTATTTACTTCAATAGGTGTATTTAATCCTTATCCTGCACGATTTTTTCCAGAGCATAATTTTAATCAAATGGTATTGAAATTGTTATTTTGTGGGATTGATATAAATAATGTGATTGCACTAGAAAGTAGAAAAAATAATGACTTAGCACGCATGGCACTTGATTATAAAAACGAGCGTATTTATGCTGATCGTTCTGTTCCTCTAGGAATAGAGTTACTTCTTTAAATTAAAATTAATACAAGGAAATCAATATGCAATATATGGATCCTCATATTCATATGATATCTCGCACAACTGATGATTATGAAAATATGGCAAGTGCTGGCGTTGTGGCTGTGGTTGAACCTGCATTTTGGCAAGGACAGCCGAGAACGGGCATCAGTACTTTTATCGACTACTTTGATATGTTGGTTGGCTGGGAAAGGTTTAGAGCTAAACAATTTGGTATTATGCATTATTGTACGATGGGGCTGAATCCAAAGGAGTCAAATAATAAAGAGCTAGCTGATGAAGTTATGCGTGTAATTCCTCGTTACTTGAATAAGAGCAGTGTACTTGCGATTGGTGAAATAGGGTTTGATGATATGACGCCAACAGAGGAACATTATTTTCTCGCTCAGCTTGAATTAGCAAAAGAATATAAATTACCTGCATTGGTACATACGCCTCATCGCGATAAAGTTAATGGTACTAAGAGAACACTGGATCTTGTTAAAGAAGTCGGGATTGATGAAGAGCTTGTCTTGGTTGATCATTTAAATGAGCAAACTTTGCCTTTAGTAAAAGAGACTGGCTGTTGGTGTGGTCATTCTATTTATCCAAATACTAAAATGTCTGAAGATCGTATGGTGAAGTTGTTACAGCAATATGGCACAGAAAAAATGGTTGTTAATAGTGCGGCAGATTGGGGAAAAAGTGATCCACTCAAAGTACCTAAAACTGGTGATGCTATGTTAGCTGCTGGCTTTTCAAAAGCTGATATTTCAAAAGTTCTATTTGAAAACCCCATCAATTATTATGCACAAAGTGGTAAAATATGTATTGAAGATGTTATTCGTCCCGCAATAGATCAATCAGAGTTGTATGAAGATAATTCAGCACTGCGTGGTCAAGCACCGATAATTGAATAATCAGTATGTCACACCAATGGCTACCTAGTGAATTAATGTATTGTGGAAATGTTCATCCATGCTCTACTGTACGCGAAATGATTGAACAAATTGATCAATATATAATACCTATTAAAAAGTCTCGAAAACTAGAGTCAATGTACTTAGGGGTTTGGTTTAACTGTGATTTGTTGGCTGATTTTTATAGTAACCCTCAAATAACAGAAATGCTATTTGATTTAATGAAGAAGAATTCATTGATTATTAAATCATTGAATGCATTTCCTCAACGTGAGTTTCATGGGGTATCTATAAAAGAGAATGTTTATTTTCCCGAGTGGTGTGAGCAATCTCGGCTTAGGTATACCTTAGCGTTAGCTGAATTTATTTCGAAACGCAGAGATAGTTTTGCAAAAAGTATCTCTATTTCAACAGTTCCATTAGGGTATAAAAAAAGTTGGACTGAGCAAAAGCAGAGACTTGCCGTTGATAATTTAAAGCAGTTGGCAATGTCCCTATCTAGTATGCATAGGAAAACAGGAGTCCATATCCGCGTTTGCTTAGAAATGGAGCCGGACTGTGTATTAGAAACAACCACAGAAATGATTACTTTTCTAAATCAGGCTCTGGACTATCAAAATAATCAAGAAATTAACAATTATATAGGTGTTTGTTTTGATGTTTGTCATCAAGCTGTAATGCATGAAAGTGTTAAAGATAGTCTAAATAGGCTTACTAGAGAGAAAATAAACATTGGGAAAATACAAGTTTCTAATGCTTTAAGGTTTAAAAGTGAACACTTTGAGCATGTTCAACCCATACTTGCTAAATATATAAATTCACCTTATTTACATCAAGTAAAATTGCTAACAAGTGATGGAGTTAAGAGTATTGCTGATATTGATAAAGATCTGAGTAATCATGTTGAGTTTAGTGAAGAAGCGAGAATTCATTTCCATATTCCAATTAATAAGAGAGAACTAAGCTCTACATTGCTAACAACTCAACATGAAATTATTGAGACAGTTGGCTCTCTATCATCTTTGGCTATTAAACCTGATGTTGAAGTAGAAACATATACTTGGAGAATCATAGACAAAGAAGTGACATCTAACAGTTTAAGTCATTACTTAGTTGATGAAATTAATTGGTTAGAAACAGAGATGCGACAGTATAATTTAATTCAGGAATATTATGAGTAAAAAGCATTTAGCGGTGATAAATATTGTTGGTTTAACACAAGGACTGATTAATAAAAAGAATACACCTTTTATATTTGAACTATTAAAAACCTATCATATTAAAGCTCTTGAAGGTGTATTTCCTTCTGTAACAACAACTGCTCAGAGTGCGATGTTGACAGGTAAGACGGCAAGTGAGCACGGTATTGTAGGTAACGGTTGGTATTTTAAAGATCTTGCAGAAATTGGTTTTTGGAAACAAGCAAATCATTTAGTGCAAAGTCCTAGAGTGTGGGAAGCCTTGAAGGAAAACTACAATGACTTTACTTGTGCTAACTCTTTTTGGTGGTATAACATGTATTCATCAACAGATTATTCTGTAACACCAAGACCGCATTATCCTGCTGATGGACGTAAAATTCCGGATCTTTATTCTTCTCCCTCAGGACTTCATCAAGAACTAGAAGAAAGTCTAGGTAAATTTCCATTTTTCAATTTTTGGGGGCCAAAAGCTGGTATTGAATCGAGTACTTGGATTGCCAACTCAGCTATTGAAATACAAAAGAAACATAAACCGAACTTACACCTTATTTACTTACCGCATTTGGATTATAACTTACAAAAACTAGAGCATAATGATCCTGAAATAGTAAGTGATTTACGTAAAATAGATGATGTTGTTAAAAACCTGTGTCAGCAGTTATTGCTACTTGATACAGAGTTTATGTTAGTTTCTGAATACGGTATTAGGCCAGTAAATAAACCGATAGAAATTAATAGATTACTCCGAAAACACGGATATTTAGCGATAAGAAAATCGTTAGGTACAGATATGTTAGATTGCGGAGCAAGTAAAGCCTTTGCTGCCGTTGATCATCAAATAGCACATGTGTATGTAAATGATAAATCTAAAATGAATGAGATTAAACTTTTACTTGCTAATGAAAATGGTATAGAGCAAGTGGTTGAAAGGGAGCAGATGGATGAACTGGGCGTTGATCATGAACGTGCTGGCGATCTAATTGTTATTGCTGAACCTAATGCTTGGTTTGTATATTATTATTGGCTAGATGATGTGAGAGCACCAGATTTTGCTCGTACAATAGATATTCATCGAAAGCCGGGATATGATCCTTTAGAAATGTTTTTGAATCCAGATATCCCTTGTGTAAAAGGAAGAGTTCTTTGGAAGTTACTAATGAAAAAAATGGGCTTTCGTTCATTAGTTGATGTAATTCCATTAAAACCTGAGCTTATTAAAGGCAGCCACGGGCGTTTAGAAACTGATTGTGACTACCAACCAATACTTATTTCTCGAATTGAATCTGCAAATCAATGTAATAAATTGACCGATATTTACAGCCTAATTAAAGGGTACTTTGAGTAAAAGATTTTTATTAGTAAAAGCTCCTATATTTTTTCCGTTATCTATTCTTTTCATACCCTGAGCATGCTTTGAGTATTGAAATTCTACCGGTGGTAATTGGGTTGTAGGATCATCAATATTATTACTAGAAGAAGATAGGATTTCTTTTTTAGGTGAAAACTGATTATATTGATAATTTGTGAATGTTGAATTAGTTACTAACTGACTGTTATTCAATAGCTCATTATCTTTAGTGTTTTTAGTGAGAGCATTATTATTACCTATAATATTGGAATTTAATGTGCCGGGGAAAGCATATGAATATAGGATACTGTGGTTATTACCTAAGTTTTCATCATAATAAAGTATATTTTTATGGGCAATAACATTAGCCTTTCTTTCATTAATTTGAAATAGGTAGCTTCCTTCAACACGAGTTATTACAGTATTGTTATAAAAGTAAAGCGTACCTTGTCTTGTTGCATTTCCGTTATCGCCACCAAAAAGTATAGTTCGCTTATTATTTGTTGGTGGTTGCTTAATTAATATATTTCCATAGACATAAGCATCAGAGCGATCGTTTTGGGCATCTTCAACTAAATCTAATATGCTATTTTTTCCTCCTTGAACCCAATTATAACGAAAATAGAGTGTTTCTACTCGTGATTTAAATTGTTGACCATCGTTAAGTAAGTCACCTATATGATTAAACTCAACTGTTGCAATAGAACCTGAGCCTCCACCTAAATAAAAATTATGCTCTTGAGAGCTTGCTGTGGTAATTCCGTTGTTATAAACAGAACTATTTTTAATTGTAAGGCTGTCAGTATTACTAGTGAAAATACCATTTTCATTATTATGTACAATGACATGGCTAATTGTTACGTTTCCAGCTGAGCCAACACGAATCCCAGCAGCATTGCCGATATATTTAGCCTCACCACTATGACTGAAAAACGGAGTGTTTTTAATTGCATTCTTCACTTCTATATTTTCTAAGTGAATATAATTTGCGGGTGGTTTATTGTACTGTCCTATCAAAACTACTTGTCTGTTTCTATTCCAATAATGCTCTCCATAAAAAGGATTATCTTTAGCTCTCTGTCCATCAAAGATAGGTGTGTCAGCAAATTCATTTGCTATACCTATGACTGTTATTGGTTTTTCTTTAGTTCCTGTTCCATTTATAAACATTTTTTCATGGTAAGGGAGATTGTTCATTTGAGGATATATTCGTACAATGTCGCCAGCTTGAAGCATATGTAGAGCTACCTCATGAGTAGAGCCATATTCTTTACCTGGGCCAATATCATAAACGTGAGTACTATCATCAAAAATAGCAATAGCATTTTTTATTGTATATTTAACTTTTTTAGTACGATTACTTGCGAACAATGTTACATCATATAAGCCTGTTTTATCGTACTTGTATGTTGGGTTCTCATCAATAGAGTCAATCACTCCATCAGAATCAAAGTCCCATTCCCAGTCGGTAACATCTTGAGAAGATAAGTTGAAAAATGACACAACTGAGTGAGCTCTAGCTTTGTCAGTTGAAAAACTAAAATCCGTATAAGAAGTAAAAGGCTTAAAGTTAGCGTGAACAGATAAGTCATCTATAACTTTAAAGTGGCAACTATTATCAATGTAACAGCTACTTGAAGTCGACCACTTTTGAAACTGAACTTTGTTGGAATTAATTGCCGTAAGATTAACAATACTATTTTTGGGGAATAGATAGGAACATTTTTCAGTGCAAAGGTACTTATTTGATCCTTCGGTTATTGAAACTTTTCCCCCTCCATTAACTTTAATAAATAGTTCGTGATATGTTACTAGGCTAGATTTCTCACATCCTGTAAGTATAAAAGTACAACTAAGTATAATTAGTTTATATAAAGATAAGTTTATAAAACTATAAGTGTGAAATTGCATAGCATATTAGTTTTGAGCAGATGGAATTCTATGTTGTCATGTTTAAGGTGGTATTAGTAGGTTAAGTCGCAAGAAATGTAGGTATCTAGCATGTTACGAATTGACTGAATCAATTACGATACTATATGATATTTTTTTGGAAATAGAATTAGCAGTAAGGATTTCTGTGTTATTTAATTCATTTGAATTTATTTTTGCCTTTTTACCTATTTGTTTACTTATTTTTTGTGCCTGTCTCTTATACACATCTGACGCT
>CAJXUT010000133.1 GCA_913061365.1 uncultured Colwellia sp. | reverse complement strand
ACGAGATTCCTCTACGTCTCGTGGGCTCGGAGATGTGTATAAGAGACAGCTATAGGACCAGACTAATTCAGTAATAAAATGGTTATAACCCTGTTACTAATGACGGCTTAATAACTGTAAAATATCCTTAAATACCCCATTCTCCAGTATCTCTGGCAAGTCCAGTGCAAGGCTTTTACTATAATAATGACTTAAATCTAAGCCAAAACCCAAAGCATATAATTCTATATCACCACGTGCTTCTAACATGGCGCTAACCTGTCTTAAATGATTATCTAAATAATCAGCTTCATTATTCTGACTGGTTGCCGTTTCCATAGGGCAGCCATCTGATAAAACAATTATAATTCGGCGTTCTTCTGGGCGTCCATTCATACGATCTGCAGCCCATAACAATGCCTCACCATCAATCCCTTCTCGGAATATTTCTGGTTTTAGCATCGCTGCGATATTATGTCGAGATCGCCTTATAGAAGTATCCGCATTTTTATAGACAATATGTTCAAGTTCGGTTAATCGACCCGGATTTTCAGGGCTACCACTACGCCTCCATTGCTTGAAAGTTTTCCCCCCTTGCCAACCACGGGTGGTAAAGCCTAGAATTTCCGTGCTAGCACCTGCTAACTCTAATGCTCTAGTCATAATTTCAACCAACATCTGAATTGAAACAATGTGCTCTTTCATTGACCCCGAATTATCAAGTAAAAAGGTTACTAAACAGTTAGTTTTCGGCTGATAGCGTTCTTGCTTAAATAATTGACGATAGTCTGGCGAAGTTACCAGCCTACTGAGCCTGCGTGCATCAACATAACCTTCTTCTTCACCAAAGTTCCAACCACTGAGTTGGGGCGCTGATAATATTTTAGAAAACTCTCTCGACAAACGAGGAATGTTAACCCCTTGGCCAGCAATTCGTTTGTCTTGTTTTTCACGAAGTTTTTTAAGTTGATGTGGCAATACAAGCTTCTCTGCGGAAATTACCCGATCATTAGCTTTTGAATAGACCTGATAGCTTTCAAGTTGTTCGACCAATTGACGATAAGCTTGACCGCTACTTTGACTCCCTCCCCCGTTAGGAAGCTCACCATTAGAATCAGCATCAGGGTAAAGAATTAAGTTAAAACCTGCAGCAGCTTCATCCGCTTTTGACTTAGCGTTTTCATTGGCGTCACCATCATCCATCATAGTAACAATGTCGTCGATAACGGCAACAATCCCTAAAGCGTCGTCAGCAAAACTCTGCTGATCATGACTATGTTTACGCATGCCTACTAAAAAAGGGCCAATATGTGGCGCCAGCATCATTCGTTGTGGCTCGATTAAATCTTCAGTTGCTTCACTCACCCCCATACCAAATAAACGTGCCCACACAGTTTGAGCAATGGTATAGACAAGCAAGCCAACATGGTTTTCAATCATCTCAGAGGTAGCAAAACTTTCACACCAGCGTCGAAAACAATGGATGAGATTAGCTCGTGAGCCTGGGTGGTTAACCGCAACTAAAGATTCCACGCGTAACTGTTCAAGTAATTCAAAAAGAACCTGTCCAACAGCGCTCTCAGGCATTAGTTTTTTATGTAATTCAATATCACTAAATTCTAAGCGTAAAGCGATGCCATCGGCTGCGCCGCGAAAAGAGCGAAAATCATCCTTGAGCAAGTCAGGTTGTAAATGTGGAGCCCTTATTCCTGATGATTGACCATTAACTTCTGGTCGTCTACCACGATAACGAAAAAGCTTCTCTCCGGAAGAAGCTCTTATCGTTGCTCCGCATAATTCCTCAACCTGTTGTTGTAGTTTATCAGTGCGAGGCTCAAGGGGATTTCCCTGACTGTTATTAGTTTCAGATTTGGCCATCAGCCATCACCTGTGAAGCCTTTGTAGCCCAAGATTCTGTAAGCTCTTGGTCGAAGCAGCGTTGGAAGAATTCAGCAATGATTGGTCGTTCGGCTTCATCACACTTATTAAGAAATGATAAACGAAAAGCAACGGCAACATCTCTAAAAATTTCAATATTTTCAGCCCAAGAAATAACGGTTCTTGGTGACATTAATGTAGATATATCACCCGCAGCAAAACTTTTACGCGTCATGTCAGCAACAGCAATCATAGATTTAACTTGCTGTTCATCTGCTGCGCCATTAAGGCTAGGAACACGCGCTAAAACAATTTTCATTTCATCGTCTGTTGGCAAATAGTTAAGCGTAGTCACTATATTCCAGCGATCCATTTGTGCTTGGTTAACCATTTGAGTGCCGTGGTATAAGCCATTACTGTTACCTAAACCTATGGTATTAGCCGTAGCAAATAACCTAAAGCTTGGATGAGGTTGAATCACTTCGTTTTGATCCAATAAAGTAAACTTACCATCTCGCTCTAAAATACGCTGAATAACAAACATAACATCAGGACGGCCAGCATCAAATTCATCAAAAATCAGTGCGGTAGGTCGGCGTAACGCCCACGGTACAATGCCTTCTTGAAATTCTGTTACCTGTTTGCCATCGCGTAAGGTAATTGTATCTTTGCCGACTAAATCAAGACGACTAATATGGCCATCAAGATTAACGCGAACGCAAGGCCAGTTAAGGCGTGCAGCAACTTGTTCTATATGTGTTGATTTTCCTGTGCCATGAAGTCCCTGAACCATCACTCGACGATCACGACTAAAACCAGCCAAAATAGCTAGGGTAACTTCTGGGTTAAATTGATAAGCGTTATCAATTTCGGGTACATGTGAATCTTTCTCACTAAAGGCAGGAGCCTTAAGATTGGTATCGATGCCAAAGACATCACGCACAGAAATCATCATATCGGGTTGTTCTAGGTTTATATCTGACATTCGTTATTCCATACAAAAGGGGCCATAAATATTATGCCTGTAGAGTAAATTACTGCATTATTCTAAGTGTATAAAAGTCACCTTGATAATAAGTGAGCCAGATGACTTATTTCAATACAGCCAGATACGGCTTTCGTCCATCTGTCAATCGCGTAAACTAGAGATACTACTTATGTTTGGTCTATATACACGTTATCATTCAAGATGCAGGTTTCAGCCAGCTTGAGCGATTTCAATTCAAGGCACTGTGACTCATAATGAGCAATCATTATTAGTCACAGTAACGATGAAGTAATATGAGTCAAAAATTAGCGTTGCAAGCCACCCATACAGATATATTTAATTTCTAAATAATCATCTAGACCATACTTAGAACCTTCTCTGCCCTGACCTGATTCTTTAACTCCACCAAACGGAATAACTTCGGAGCTTATCGCGGTTTCATTTACACCAATCATGCCATACTCAAGTGCTTCTGACACACGCCAACTACGGCCCATATGCTCAGTGTAAAAGTAAGCTGCTAAACCAAACTGAGTGTCATTAGCCATTGATATTGCTTCTTCTTCAGTAGTAAATTTGAAAATAGGCGCAACAGGACCAAAAATCTCTTCTTGGAAAACGCGCATTTTATCATTTACATTCGTTAGCACTGTTGGTTGATAAAAACACTCGCCCTGTTCACTGAAATCACCACCCGTTGCAACAGTTGCGCCTTCTGCTATGGCACTTTGAACCTTCGAGTGTATTTCTATCGCTGCTTTTGGTGTAATCACTGGTCCGTGGCTTGAACTTTCATCTAAGCCATTACCGATATTGAATTTATTTACTGCTGCTACAAATTTTTCAACAAAGGCATCATATATACCTTCCTGTACTATAATTCTATTGGCACAAATACAGGTTTGACCGGAGTTACGGTATTTTGATACCAGTGCGCCAGCAACGGCTATATCGAGATCTGCATCATTGAAGACAATTATTGGTGCATTGCCTCCAAGCTCCATTGAGGTGCGCTTTACCGTATCTGCACATTGCTTCATCAAAAGCTTACCAACCTGTGTAGAGCCAGTGAAAGTAACTTTTTTAACGATTACATTTGAGGTCATTTCAGCGCCAATCGTCGCTGCATTACTTGTTGGCAAAACACTAAATAGCCCTGGAGGTAAACCTGCCCTGTTCGCCAATTCGACCAATGCTAAAGCTGATAGTGGTGTTTCTGCGGCAGGCTTTAATACCATAGCACAACCCACCGCAAGCGCAGGAGCCACTTTGCGCGCAATCATTGCATTAGGAAAGTTCCACGGTGTAATTGCTGCAACAACCCCTATTGGCTGTTTAATTGCAATACTGCGTCGATCACTCGTCGCAGGAATAGTATCACCATAAACGCGTTTACCTTCCTCGGCAAACCACTTAATAAAAGAGGCCCCATAACCAATTTCACCACGAGACTCAAACAAAGGTTTACCTTGTTCTGCGGTCATTAACAATGCCAAATCTTCGACATTTTCAAGTACTAAATTATACCAGCGTTCTAAAATATCACAGCGAGTTTTGGCTGGAAGTTCTCGCCAACTCGCCATTGCTGTTTGTGCATCGTTAATTGCACGACGAGTTTCGTTTAACCCTACACTGGCTACCTCTGCTAAGAGTTCTCCTGTTGCAGGGTTGTAAACAGAAAATGTTTCACCATTATCACTATCAACCCACTGGCCGCTGATAAAAGCCTGAGTTTTGAAAAGGCTGGGATCTTTAAGTTGTATTGTCATATATTCCTCTATTTTCAATTAAGATAATTAATACCATTAATTTCATTATATTATTGCCCACTTGCGCTGGTTAAATACGCCAAGGCGGCATTGCACGCAATCACAATAACCTGCTATTGCTCAATCGGTATTACCCTGATTTATTTTTCCTATGCACAACGCGGTCACAAACTTAATGAAGATGCTATATTTGGTTTATTGTCAAAATAACCTTGTTTAGGGCGCTTGTTTTCGTCTCTGAGCCGTCAGCTCATTTTGGTATATTAAAACCTCTACGCAATGTAATTAATATATTAACTAGTTAAGTTGTTATTTATAGGGCCACATTCGTAACATAGATTGGTACAGTCTAAAGGTACCTTCCAGATCTACGACGAACGTATCGAACGCTTGCTTGAAGCCTCAAAGAGTCCCCTAAGAGACGCCTTGAATTCCTATATATTTATTCGGCCAGTGGTCTCGTCTTCAGCCAAGGAATGCATTCTTAAATATATTGATATCGGTCAGGAAGAAAGGGTTACTTTGGAACTCGATGGGCATAACTCTAAACTGCCGGTAGCAAATTATGATGGCTATTTTGTCGATCCAACAGTATTCACCGAGGTTACTCTGCGTATGCGCATCGCAAAGGAATAAATACTGGGCCGGTAGTGAGCATCAGTAAAGTAGGTTGTATTGATGGAGCTCTACGGATGATTCGCAATCATGGTATAGATAACGGCACTTGCATATTTACTCAAAATAGCTACTATACTGAAAAGTTCATTAATGAAGCGAATGTCGGTATGGTTGGTGTTTGTGCGCCATATCCTTATTTAGCTTTTGGTGAAATAAAGGGCTTATTGGTAGATAATATCAATGTTCAAGGTAAAGATGTTATCAACTTCTTCACTCAACGTAAGGTAGCAACCGTTCGAGTAGCTACCCCCAAAGGAAACAATTTGTCTGGCGCTAAACCAGCTAATTCAAACGTTAGAAGCTGCGTAGCCAGCTAGTGTTTTTGAAAATAGTCTCACCATTCTAGTGGCCAACAGCATTTGACCACTTATGATCGGGCTCTACAATTAATTGGCTTCGTTAGCCATTTGCACCTTTGCTTTGTGATACTGTCTCGCCGAGTTGGACCGTGTTCTATGTCCTATTTTGACCTGTGCGAGTTTCAGCGATGAACTTATTTATTATTTAGATGAATAAAATCACAACCTATCAATAATAATTTATCGCTCTACAACTATCTAAAATAGTAGCTTTCAACTTGGTACTAACAACATTAATAGGCTGGCCCTAATAAATATGACCTCCTAAGTTAACTATATAGGGGTATTGTTCAGTTAAGAAAAATTGTGCTATTACAGATTAATTTATACGTAAAGTTACAAACCTGACGATAATAATAAAAATAGTTTTATTCATAATGAAGTCACTTTTTATGATAAGAAACTAAAAAATAGCTCCCTATAAAGGGAGCAACAACAAAAATTTTGGAGAAGTTTATGAGTATACACAGCAAGATAGTCAAGGCACTTATCCTGGCGTCAAGCCTAATTTTAACCGCGAACACAGCAAGCGCGGCAAAATTTAACATTGCGGTAGGCGATGGCGGCGGTGGCACACAAGAAGCTCTTGGTAAGAAATTTATAGAAGAGTTTACTGCTAACACCAATCACTCAGCTAAATTGTTCCTTAATGGCCAGTTAGGTAGTGAACAGGATACCGTTAACGATGCGGCTATTGGCACGTTAGATTTTTCAATTTTAGCTATCAATAACGTAACGCCTTTTTCTCCATCTGTTGGTGTGTTAACACTGCCTTATATGATCCAGAGCTTGGACGATGCAATTACCTTAACACAAGGTAAATTAGGTAAGGAGTTAGTTGAAAACACTAAACGTGACGCTGGTGTTCGCATCATTGGCTGGGCTTACTCAGGTTTCCGTGTACTAAGTAACTCAAAACGTCCTATTGAAACACTTGATGACTTAAAAGGTTTAGTTGTTCGTGTTCCAAAAAATGAAATAATGATTGAAACGTATAAATCATGGGGTGTTAACCCAACACCAATGGCATGGTCTGAAACATTCACTGGTTTACAACAAGGTGTTATCGACGGTCAAGACAATCCATACATCACTATTTATGCAATGAAATTTGATGAAGTACAAAAGTACATCACTAACGTGCGTTACTTATTCTCAATTGAGCCACTTATCGTAAGTGAATCAGTATTCCAAGACCAAAACAAAGCAACACAAGCAGCTATCTTAGCCGCGGGTAAAGCAGCAACTGAATACAGTGCTAAAAGCCTTGTTACTGGTGAAGCGAAAATCAAAGCTGAGCTAACTAAGCGTGGCATGGAAATCACTGACCCTGCAAATGGCGAGAAAGAGTGGATTGAAAAAGCAACTAAAGCTGTATGGCCTAAGTTCTACAAAAGTGTAGGTGGTAAAGACAAAGTAAATGCTGCATTAGCAATATTAGGTCGTGATAAAGTTTAAGCAACACGCTTACCATTACTTATCACTTTAAACCGTGTGTACTTGCTGGAAAACGATCAAGTACACACATTACCTAAGAGGGCGCAGTCATGGGTCGTAAAATCTTAACGTTTCTCGATAATATTGAAAGTTACATCTGTCGAACATTATTGGCAGTCTTTGTCACTATTCTTTTCGCACAAATAATTTCAAGACAACTATTTGGATACTCTTTCTCGTGGAGCGAAGAGCTATCAGTCTATATGTTTGTTTGGTTTGTTTTCTTTGGTGCCAGTTATGCCGCCAAATTAGCAGCCCATAACCGAGTAACGTTTCAGTACAAATTAATGCCAGCGAAACTGGCCGCTACACTAGAAGTTTTATCCGACATAATCTGGATTGCTTTTAATTGTTTTTTCGTTTACCTCTCATACGATTTTGTTTTTAATAAAATGAATTTGTTTTGGAAATCACAAACACTTGGCGTGCCGATGAAATACATCTATATGGTACTCCCTATCGCCTTTTCTTTAATGACCTTCCGCGTGATTCAAGTAAATTACTACAAGCTTGTGAAGGGCATTGATGTACGTAACCCTGAATCTCAAGAACTCGAAGAGCTGACTGACATCGATCTTGACCTCGACGAAAGCAGCGATAAAGTAGCCAAATAATTCAGGAGTAATTCATGGCAGATTCAAGCATTATATTAATACTATTCGGGACATTTATGCTCCTGCTAGTGATGGGGGCACCTGTGACGGTATCCCTTGGCGTCGCGGCACTTTCGACGTTTCTTTATCTTGACCAAAATCCGATTAAATTGGTACAAATTGCCTTTACCTCGGTTGGATCGTTTCCACTAATGGCACTACCTGCTTTTATCTTGGCAGGAGCATTAATGGAGGCATCGGGCATATCAAAACGGCTCGTCACCATAGCCGAAAGTTTCGCTGGTCCCGTCACCGGTGGTATTTCAGCAGCAACTGTACTTGCTTGTATGTTTTTTGGTGCAATTTCAGGATCTGGACCGGCAACAACAGCTGCCGTAGGTATGTTGATGATCCCAGCAATGGTTAAACGTGGTTACGATAAAGGCTATGCTTCAGCAATTACCGCCTCATCAGGTGGTTTAGGTATCGTTATTCCACCGTCTATCCCGATGGTTATCTTTGGTATTTCAGCAATTGGTTTAACGGTTCCTGAAGCAGCAATTGAGAAGCACGGTGTATTTCAGTCAGTATCTATTACCAAAATGTTCGTTGCCGGTGTTTTACCTGGCTTAGTGATTTCAATCAGTTTGTTAACATTAAATTATTTTCGTTGTCGCAGCTTAGGCTATAAAGGCACTGACGAAGGTTGGAACTTTAAACAAATTCGTTCAGCGTTAAGAACTGGTGTTTGGTCAGCATTAGCGCCGATGGTTATTTTAGGTGGTATTTACTCTGGTTTCTTTACACCAACAGAATCAGCTATTGTTGCAATTTTCTACACCTTATTTATCGGTACTTTTGTACACAGAGAGTTAACGTGGAAAGATTTATTTAGATCGTTAGAAACAACAACGTGGTTATCCGGTCGTGTCTTACTTATCCTATTTACTGCCACTGTGTTTGGGCGTTTATTGGTTGAAAATAACATCCCTGGTATGGTTGCAGAATCAATGCTCAGTGTAACAGACAACCTGTACCTTATTTGGTTACTGATTATCGTCTTCTTATTGTTTGTTGGTATGTTTATGGAAACATTAGCAGCCATTATGATTTTAACGCCAGTATTGTTACCGGTAACTTATAGCTTAGGTATCGACCCTGTTCACTTTGGTATTGTAATGGTATGTAGTTTGTCTATTGGCTTCTCAACACCACCATTAGGGGAAAACTTATTTGTTGCCTCTGGAATATCCAATATATCCCTTGAAGAAGTGACTGTTAAGGCATTACCGTTTGCATTTGTTTCAACGTGTGCAGTATTTATTATTGCTTTCTTCCCAGAAATTTCGTTGTTCTTACCACGACTATTTGGCTACTAATATATCTATAGCAAATACCTCATGAGTAAACGATTAATATATTATTAACACACTAAGATTGGCTAGTACCCGAGTTCATTGGTGCTAGCCAAATACTAATAAAGGACGCAGATATGTTACCTGAAATTAAAAAAATTCTTTACAGTACTGACCTTTCTAAAAGCTCTACTACCGTCTTTGAACAAGTGATCTATTTAGCAAAAAAAACTGGCGCTGACATTCATATTCTGCATGTGGTAGAAAAACTGTCTAGTGATGCGAAAATGACATTAGAGTCTTATGTTATGGATTCAAAAAGTCGACATACATTACTCGAAGAGCGTAAAATTTTAGCTAAAAAGAAACTGGAAGAGCGTCAAACGTATTTCTGGGCTCAATTAAGTGAGAGTGATAACGAGGTTCGTCAACAGATAAAATCCATTGATATTATTGAAGCCTATCCAGCAGAAACCATATTAAAAACCTCGCGCAAACTTGAGGTTGATTTAATTGTCATGGGCACACATGAAAAAGGCATGTTACATAGCTTTTTAGGCAGCGTAGCCAAAAACGTATTAAGCCGTTCACATATCCCAATGATGATTGTGCCTCTGCCACTTAAAGAAGGTTAATACTATCCGGTAGCCATGCCATATGGCTACCGACATTCCCCGCTGACACACATTGACTACGTGACTTAGAAAGGCTACAACATGAATCAAACAGATATATGTACCCACTGGTGTACTGCCAACGCAGCCGTTGGTAGCGGTTTTGACAGTCGAAGCAGTGACAATGGTTTGCTATCAATTATGTATGGCAGCATAGAACGAGCTTCCCATTTTGGCTGGTTAAACGCGGGTCGCACGCTGGTTGATAAAACCTATATCCACCTGCTTTTACAGGCTAAGCAGTTACCTGGTTTTGGCGTAACTCACCATGACATTGCTCCACAACTAGAGCTTTTTGTTCGCGCGAATCTTCAGCCTATCTGGGCTGATGTAGAAAAAATGAGTGTGATTAAAAAACAAGAACTTGCAACACACTTAGTGAACCTGGCCGCGAGTACCCTTTTTGGTAGCAGTCATCAAGCGCAGGCCGCTAGCTGGTTGTTATTTTATCTTTGTCCGCAATTACCTATCTTTCCAATCACTGACTATCTAGATGATGCGCTTATTCAAAATAACGCGGTAACACCTTCTGATAAGCCTTATCAAGGAATAGATTGTTATCAAGGTTATCAAGGTTATCAAGGTTATCAAGTATCCGCTCAAGCGCTATATGAGAAATTACAGCCGTTAATCCAGTGTGTGCCACCCACAGCAAATTATGGCAATGAAAAAGAGCAAGCCATGGTGAATTCAATATTGGTTAGCAGTGATTGGTGGAAGCGGCATTATTTTCTACATTACTTGCAAATTTTGGAAGCAGAAGACCACAGTTAACCAATGATGTTCATGATTTAAAAACACTATTGATGGCTGATTATACTTCGCGTTTTAATAAGTAGTGAAGCCACTAAAAATAAGCAAGTGGTAATAAGTAATAGCATTTTTTTATGCCTATTTGTCTTGGTTATGATGACTTAGAAAGCAGCTTTTAAGTCATCAACTATTACTGACTTATTTAAGTACTGTCTCTTATACACATCTCCGAGCCCACGAGACGTAGAGGAATCTCGTA
>CAJXUT010000132.1 GCA_913061365.1 uncultured Colwellia sp. | reverse complement strand
TAATTTTACTAAGTAAATTTAAAAGAGGAATATTATGGATCTTTCATTAACTGAAGACCAAGCGATGATACAAGACATGGCAGCAAAGTTTGCACAAACTGAACTTGCGCCTGTGGCTGAAAAACTCGATCAACACGGCGATCGTGAATTGTTCTTATCAAATTTACAAAAACTTGCTGACCTCGGCTTTATGGGACTGAATGTAAATTCTGCCTATGGCGGCACTGAAGCTGGCACTGTCGTATTTAGCCTTGCAATGACAGAAATTTCTCGCGCCTGTGCTTCTACCGCTGTAACCATGTCAGTAACCAATATGGTTGGTGAAGTAATAGAGTCTGTTGCTAGTGAAGAACAAAAACAAAAATATTTACCTAAACTGTGTAGTGGTGAATATGCCGCTGGTGGCTTTTGTTTAACTGAATCTGGCGCTGGTTCAGATCCTTCAGGCATGAAAACCAAAGCGGTTTTAGAAGGCGACGAGTGGGTTATTAATGGCGCAAAACAATTTATAACGAGCGCAGAATATGCGGGTGTATTTGTATTATGGGCAGTAACAGACCCTGATGCTAAAAGAGGTAAAGGTATTTCATGTTTCTTAGTAGAAGCAGGTACTCCAGGTTTAGTTATTTCGCCAGCTGAGAAAAAAATGGGGCAACACGCCTCTGCTACTAATGAAGTTGTTTTTGATAACTGTCGCATTCCTAAAGACGCGCTAATGGGCAAGTTAAATCAAGGCTTTAAAGTGGCTGTTTCTGAATTGGCCGGTGGTCGTATCGGTATTGGTTCATTATCGTTAGGTATAGGTTTAGCGGCAATTGATTATGCTCGTGAGTATGTCAATGAGCGCGAACAGTTTGGTCAAAAAATTGCAAACTTCCAAGGTATTCAATGGATGCTAGCTGAAGCGTATACAGATATGGAAGCTGCACGTTTATTATTGATGAACGCATCAGATAAAAAAGACAAAGGGTTACCGTTTGGCAAAGAAGCATCAATGGCTAAACTATTTGCCTCTGAAAAAGCCAACCAAGTTTGTTATACCGCATTGCAACTTATGGGCGGTGCTGGTTACATAAAAGAATACCCATTAGAGCGCTATGCTCGTGATGTTCGCGTAGCAAGTATTTATGAAGGCACTAGCGAAATTCAACGTGTAATTATCGCCCGTGATTTACTACAAGAAATTAATTAATTTAAGGATTTACCATGGATTTAAATAACAAAGTCGTTGTTGTAACTGGCGGCGCTTCAGGCTTAGGTTTAGTCACTTGTGAAGAGCTAGCAAAGCAAGGTGCTAAAATTGTAGCTTTTGATTTAAACGAAGATGCAGGTAATTCACTTGTAGCAAGCTTAGGCGACAACGCAATTTTTGCAAAAGTTGACGTAACAAACGATGCTTCTGTTGTTGCAGGTATTGAAAAAGCTGTTGCTGCATTTGGTACTATTCACGCGTGTATTAACTGTGCAGGAATAGCCCCAGGTGGCAAAACTGTTGGTCGTAATGGCGCTTTAGCATTAGAGAAATTCTCACAAGTTATTAATATTAACTTAATTGGTACCTTCAATGTATTACGTTTAGCTGCAGAGCAAATGGCTAAAAACGATCCTGATGAAAAAGGCGAACGTGGTGTAATTATCAATACAGCATCAGTTGCTGCATTTGATGGTCAAGTAGGCCAATCAGCTTATAGCGCAAGTAAAGGTGGTATTGTTTCGATGACACTACCAATTGCTCGTGATTTAGCGCCACTTGGCATTCGTATTATGACCATAGCTCCGGGTATTTTTGATACCCCAATGATGAAAGGATTTAGTGATGAAGTTCGCGATCCACTAATCAAAATGGTACAAAGCCCTAAACGTTTTGGTGATCCAGTTGAGTATGCAGATCTAGCCGCTCACATTATTACGAACAGCTACCTTAACGGTGAAGTTATTCGTCTTGATGGCGCTATTAGAATGGAACCTAAATAAGATCAACTTTTGGGGAGCGGACTATACCCCTCCCCTTTTTTCCTTCCTTTGCTAATTTGGCATTATTTCATTGGAGTCATTCATGTTAAGTGATGTTAAAATTCTAGATCTCTCTACTCTACTTCCTGGTCCTTATGCATCCATGATGCTCGCCGATCTCGGCGCGCAGGTTTTACGTGTTGAGTCACCAACTCGTGTTGATTTAGTTAGAGAACTACCGCCAAAAATAGGTGATTCTTCTGCTGCTCATCAGTATTTAAACCGTTCAAAAAAATCAATTGCTCTTGATTTAAAACAACCTGAAGCCATTGAAATAATTAAAGCATTAATCAAAGACTATGACATAGTGCTTGAGCAATTTAGACCAGGCGTCATGGAGAGGTTAGGCATTGGTTATGAAGCATTAAAAGCAATAAACCCCAAAATAATTTATTGCGCAATCACAGGTTATGGCCAAACAGGACCATATAAAGATCGCGCTGGTCATGATTTAAATTACCTAGCTATTGCGGGTATTAGTAGTTACTCCAAAAGAAAAGAACAAGCGCCAATTCCTCAAGGAATTCAAATAGCAGATGTTGCCGGCGGCTCGCTACATGGTGTTATTGGTATTTTAACCGCATTACATCATCGTCAACGTACAGGTGAAGGTCAAATGATTGATATCAGCATGACCGATTGTGCCTTTGCTTTAAATGCAATGAGTGGTGCGGGTGCTCTGGCTGGCGAAGACATTCCAGACGCTGAATCTCATTTACTTAACGGTGGTACTTTTTATGATTATTACCAAACAAGTGATGATCGTTACTTATCAATTGGTAGTTTAGAGCCTAAGTTTTTTAGTGGTTTGTGTCAGTTACTCGATTTAGAAAACTTACTACCATTAGCAAACAAAGCCTCTGCACAACAACAAATTAAAGATAGCTTCACGCACGCCTTCAAACAAAAAACCTATGAACAATGGCAAGAAATATTTATCAATCTTGATTTATGTGTTGAGCCAGTGCTTAATTTAAAAGAAGCGAGTGAGCATCCTCATTTAATCGCCAGAGAAATGATTATTGACGTACCCCATCAAAAAACAGGCACGCAAAAACAACTTGGTTGTCCTATTAAGTTTTCGATGTACCAAACACACTACCAACAAGCGGGCGGGGATATTGGTGCTGATAGTAAACAAATACTAACTGAGCTTGGCTTTGACGACACAAAAATATCCACACTTAAGAAATGTGGCGTGGTAACTTTTTAGCAAAACTTATTCTAATAAAAGAGCTTTAACTTGTTTTTCAAAGCTCTTTTATAAATCACTACTTACAGGATTATAAAGACTTAAGATAAGCTATTAAATAATCTTGTTCAGCTTTATCAGTAATTTGAACATGGCGCATGCGAGTACCTGGCACTAATATATCATTACCTGCAACCCAGCGACGAATGTTAGCTTCTGTCCAAGTTAAACCTGACTTTCTTAATGCGTCAGAATAGGCAAAACGAGGCAGAGACGCAGCTTTACGATTTATTACGCCAACTAAACTAGGGCCAAATGCATTCTTACTCGCATCTGTAGAATGACATGCACTACACTTTTTAAAAATTTCTTGCCCTGCTGCTTGCATCATCTTTTCATTACTAGCTTGCGCAAATGAAGTAAAAGAGAGCGTCGCTGCTAAAATTGACATGCCTAATATTTTGCTTTTCATTTTATTTCCTTTATATAACTAGAATACTCCGAGATATTATATTATTAATTCCGCTTTACAGATGTAGATCTTAAGGATGAAATAAACCTAATCACAAAGTAGGATATTTATCATTATTAAGTCATTATGTTGCGTTAATGGTAGCTGAATACGTTATTCACATTAAGTTAAGACGAATAATATTTTAGGAAAGTCTATTTAAGCTAAAAGTTAGCTAAAGATAGTCAAGAGGAGATACTCTCTGAAAAACCGATAATAACGCCCAGTTCGATAAATTTCTTCAAACTATCATCCACAGAAAAACCGACTTGTTTAGCTGATGCTATCTCAATAGCTTGTTCAAACGTTTCTTGATTATCAAAAGCCTCTAAGAAAGCAAATTCACCTACCGTTATGGGTAATACTACTGTTTTTAATTGTTTACGAAATAAGAGGATAAAATGATCATCAACTTGCTCGTCTGTGAGCTTCAAGTCAAAATCAGATGACGCATTTTCTTGATTTAAATGCCAAATTTTATCAACAGGAAATGTAGAGTGAACCAATGACAAAGAAGGAGTTAATATAAACGTTAATTTCAAAATATCACGGACTTTTGCCAATGCAGACCAGTCTATAATGATGGCGTCATTTGCTAATGAGCTTTTATGAAAAGCCCATTCTAATCGGGCAACATCTTTAAGATAAATAAGGTGTTTAGCATGTTCAAATTCGGCTATAAAATTAGGGAATTCTACTCCATAGTCATCCATATTGCCGGTTTTAGGCCAAGTAACGTAAATAAACTCTCGGCACATTGCGCTAAAAAAAGCACTTCCAACCAGTTTTTCAATCACTGGATAAGTGAGTATTAATGAATTGGTTATATTAGCAATAGCACTGTTTTGATATATACCCATCAAGCCTTGAGCCGAAATAAAACTGCTATCAATCTCTTTTGCCAATAGAATATTGTTTTGCCTAAGCTTGCCAGACAAACAATCACTAATAAAGTTACGTTGCAGCTCTGCTAATGTTGTTACCTTTTTAGGATGAGTGGGCTGAGTAGATTTGCTCATCAGGCAACCTGCTCACTAAGTACTTTAGCAATAATGACTTCAGCTTTCTTTTTCTCAGCTAACAATACTGAAAGTTCAGGAACATCAGTATCCCACTCAATTAATGTCGGTACAGCGCCAAAGCGTTCGATGGCCTTTTCGTATAATTGCCAAACACCGTCATAAACTTTTTGTCCATGAGTATCAATATACACTTCTTTTCCTTCAATAATATCAATACTGTAACCAGCTAAATGTATCTCTTTAACCGCCTCTACAGGTAAACTTTCAAGGTAAGTTAACGCATCAAAACCATGATTAAAAGCACTGACATAAATATTATTAACATCTAGTAAAAGTCCACACCCTGTTGTTTTACTTAATACAGACAGAAAGTCCCATTCAAGTATAGTTGAATCATTAAAGCGTAAATAACTTGACGGATTTTCAATCAGTATTTGCCTTTGTAATACGTCTTGTACGTGATTGATATTTTTAGTGACTACTTCAAAGGCTTCTTCCGTATAAGGGATGGGTAATAAATCAGGTAAATAATGAACACCATCAGAAGCACTCCAAGAAAGGTGATCTGAAACCATTGACGGCTGTAACCAATCAATCGTTTTTTTAATTTGTTGTAAATGCTGTTCTCGTACAGGACATGCAATTGCAGCTGAGCCTACAGACAAGCCAACACAGTGGGCAGAAATAGGATAATCTTGACGAATTTTAGCTAAATATTTTGATGAGGTACTGTGTTGACTAAAAAAGTTTTCTGTGTGAACTTCTAGCCAAGGAACTTCAGGTTTATTTTCAATAAACTCTTGAAAATGCTTATGTCGTAATCCTAAACCAACACCTTTAATTTTTTCCATTTTCAACACACCTATTACTACGTAATTAATCACATCAGTAATGAGAAAAGTAACCACATATAGTCTTGAATGAGTGAGCGGTAGCAAACGTTCATTTATACTTCATGCCTTGCTACCCTCCCACTTAACAGCCACTCTCAACTATTTTTTAGCTGGCTTTTCTGCTTTAACTACGCCGCCAGTTATTTTGTCACAGGTTCCTTTAGGAGTATAAACCCATTCATTATCGTCATTATCAGTTGTCGCTTGTCCTGCACAACCATGGCTACCATTTAATGCACCACAATCATTTTTACCTGCTTTAGCAATGCCTGCACATTTTTCCCATGATGATGGCTGATTAGGGACTGCATTTGCACTCGTTGCCGTTAATACACCTAAAGCTAAAATGCTAGAAATTGCTGTTGTTGCTATTGTTTTAGTATTCATAATAATTCCTTGACTCGTTTAATTGAATTGTATGCTTCAAGATAAAAGATAGCTTGAACAAGAAAATAATTTCATAAAATACATTTTTTCTTTGCAGGTATTAATTCCAACTTAAAAAATAAGATAGTCTTCACAACACTTTCTTATATACTATTCGCCTATTAAACAGCGATTAAGGAATTGTACGTGTTAGCGATTGAATGGATAATATCTTTTCTATTTTTAGGCTCTTTTGTAGGGTTTGTTGCAGGTCTTCTTGGTGTTGGCGGTGGCGGTATAATGGTTCCCGTATTAACCCTTATTTTTCTACATCAGGGGGTAGATGCCAACTCAGTAGTCCATCTAGCCTTGGGTACTTCAATGGCTTCCATTATTTTTACGTCCATCTCAAGCTTGCGAGCTCATCAATCTCATAACACTATCAATTGGCATATAGTAAAATTTATGTCACTGGGTGTTATCTTAGGTACCTTTATGGGAACATTTCTGGCAGCTAAGTCCAGTTCTCTATATTTAGCAATATTTTTCACTTTGTTCATGGCTTTTGTAGCGATTAAATTACTGCTAAAAAAACAGGGTGATAATCATAATGTGCAGATAAGTAATCAGCAACTTCTCACTTCTGGTGGTGGCATTGGTGCGATATCGGCACTTGTTTCAATTGGTGGCGGATCACTCACGGTACCTTATTTAACGTCAAAAGGAATTGATATAAAAAAAGCGATTGGAACATCTGCTGCAATAGGTTTACCTATATCAATAACAGGTACATTCGGTTATTTAGTTAATGGCTGGGGAAACAGTTTAGACTACGAATATACACTAGGATTTATTTATTTACCAGCCGTATTCTTAATATCGATCACAAGCTTTTTCACTGCTCCCTATGGTGCTAAATTAGCACAACATTTACCCATAAATATTTTAAAGAAAGTCTTTGCATTACTGCTACTTTCATTAAGCTTTAAAATGTTACTTTCAATCATATGACATACTTGATTAATCATAATTAGATTAAACAATAATGGCAGTTATAAAGGGATAAGTTAAGGGCCTATATTATGAAAATTCAGAACGGAGCTTTTAATATAAGCTTACTTGACTAGAATAATATAAGTGCCTTCCATGGCTAATAATTTAATGAAATGTTTATAAATAATGTCGTGTTAAAAGACAGAATAATTTACTTAACTATTATGCTATTAATATTTAAGACCCAACTAGGCTACTTTATCTTTCAACTAATGATTCGCTAATAAGCATAATACTTGTTATCTAAATGACTTTAAGGTGACTCCTTGAAGCTTTTTGAGTATATTTTGAATATGTATTTTATCTTCTTGCACTATGAACTACTTTAATATGACTAATAGATCATAATGCGACTATAACGCTTTAATTTGAAACTAATCGTCTAAAAGAGTTTTTTATGGATCAGTTAAGCCAAATTTTACAAAATTTATCTTTTAAGACCGATGTCTTTTTCAGTGGGACATTATGTGGTGTTCAACACTTAGGTGGATCCGATAGTAACAAAGGTCACCTGCATTTACTTAGTTCAGGCGTTCTAACGCTTATTGATGAGCAAGGACAAAAAGTAACATTAGAAAAGCCCTCATTAATTTTTATGCCTACTCCTACTAAACATCAGCTTATTGCCAATGAATTAGATCCCCCTAAATTAGTCTGTGTTGACATCAATTTTCATGCAGGTAGCAGTATATCTTTAGTTAATGCCTTGCCAAAGCTCATATGTTTAGATATTGAAAAGAATGGCTCTCTTGGTAAAACAGCCAATTGGTTATTTGAAGAAGCCTTCAGTTCTGAAGCTGGACAAAATATCATTGTTAATAAACTTAGTGATATTTTTTTGGTTAAAATTTTACGTTACATTTTAAAAAATGGGCTAGTTATTCAGAGTATGTTAGTGGGTATGGCACATCCCAAATTATCTCAAGTAATAACTGCAATACATGAAAGCCCTGAAGCTCATTGGACCGTAGATACAATGGCAGAAAAAGCCCTTATGTCGCGCGCAAAATTTGCAGCACTATTCAAAGAAACAATTGGTCAAGCACCCAGTGATTACCTTACAGATCTTCGTATTGCCATTGCCCAAGGATTATTAAAAAAAGATCTACCCGTGAGTATAGTTGCAAATAAAGTAGGATATGAACATGGCTCAGCCTTAGCAAGGGTATTTAAAAAGAAAATGGGTTTATCACCAAAAGAGTGGTTACTTAAATTCAAAAAATAACAATCATTGCCTAAATTACGCCATACGAGTAATACGAAATAAATCACTTTGATATTGTACTAAATATTGAATAATATCATCTGATTCATACAACCACTGAGTTGTACCATTTAAACTATCAATACGTAAGCACGGCACCTGTGTTTTATGTCCTCCTTGAAGTAGTTCAATTTGATACTGATGATTTAGTTGAATATTTCTTAACTCAACATCAATACTTATATCATTGATAGCTCTACGTGTTTTAGCACAATAGGGACAACTTTCGTAATGATAGAGTGCAAACATTGTTGATTGTGATTTTGTCATAGCCAGTTCCTAAATATGTTAGCTAAAAAATTAAGATACTTTCTTAAGGTTGTAATATAACGAATCCAAATATTGTGAAAGCAACTAAATGTCTAAATTTTGAAACCAATCAGCCAAGTTATAGTTTTTATAATTATTTTTCTGTATCTCCCTTAACAATTTTAGTAAATCACTTTCATTAAATTACACTACTCTATTTAGATTTACTACTCGAGCGTAACCAAATGAAATACAAGTATATAAAGTAATATCAACCTATTATATACCTAGCAATTTTAGTAAAAATAACCAACTTCTTTATGGCAAATTTAATGAGAGTAATTAGTGATAGATAAGATACTAATCGTCTAGTTAACTAATTATTTAATATATTAATCATCAAACAAGGTGTAGTATACTTGCCGAAATATAACTTTTATGCTAATTGATTATTTAATAAGGGTTGAATAGCACCCTTTATTTAGATTTTTGCAACAATAGGAACATGCTCAGTAATGCGCAAATTTGACGATTCTCTCCCTTTAAAACTATTAAGAGCCCGTGAAGCTGCTCTAAATCATTTTCGCCCTATTTTAAAAGAGATTTCATTAACAGAGCAGCAATGGCGAATTATTCGTGCTTTAAATGAATATGGGGCTTTAGAATCAAAACAATTAGCCGAGTGTTGTTGCATTCTTAGCCCTAGTTTAACGGGTATCATAAAGCGATTAGAGCAACAAAACTTTATTCAGCGTCAGAAATCGACAGAAGATCAACGACGTGTTCTACTCAGTTTAACTGAGCATGCCCAAACAGTTTTTGATGAAGTTAGTCCACGTTTTGAAGAAAGCTATAGAAAAATGACTGACCGATTCGGCCAAGAAAAAATGCAAGAATTCAAAGAATTACTGGATTTAATGGCAAACGTAAAACCTTAGTAATACATCAGTGAAAAAATAGACTCTTCGCCGGTAAATAACCAATGCAGCTGAAAATTATTTTAGTTGCAACATATAATCGAAGCCTACGCTCTACACTAAGGAGCATAGGCTAGTAAGTTCGCTTCACATCACCTAAGTAAATATATATTAATCTCATTTAGTGTAAATCTATGACAACTAATCTTCACAACAAGCAACCATCATTAATTTTGCTTATTGTAATTGCCATGACCAGCCCTTTGGCATTAAATTTATTTATTCCTGCAATGCCTTCAGCAGTAATTGACCTTCATACTGATATAGCAACAATGCAGTTAACTTATAGTTGTTTTTTATTAACGCTTGCTTTTGGACAATTATTATCAGGACCTTTAGCTGACTACTTTGGCCGTTATCCCATTTTAATAGGTGGTTTAATCATTCATTTTTGTGGTTGTCTCTTTGCAATATTAGCCAATGATATTAATTTATTAATAGCCGCTAGGGTTTTACAAGCACTCGGTGGTAGCGCCTGTATGTCAATGGCAAGAACAATGACATTAGATATTTATGGACGAGAAAAGTCAGCGAGTAAAA
Source organism: uncultured Colwellia sp. (assembly GCA_913061365.1). Taxonomy (GTDB): domain Bacteria; phylum Pseudomonadota; class Gammaproteobacteria; order Enterobacterales; family Alteromonadaceae; genus Colwellia. The sequence goes on along the minus strand of CAJXUT010000132.1, from coordinate 743 downwards.
TGAGTTACTTAGTCATGGCTATCGCATTATCGCAAACCCTTGCGCCAACTTTAGGAGGCTATATTAATTTATACTTCAACTGGCAGGCTATATTTATCATCTCTTCGACTATTGCTTTAGGTGTTTTTTTCTTAGCAATTAAACAGCTAACTGAAACTTGTAATCAGAAAAGTAGCAGTTTAAAAATAAATCAAGTATTACATCAGTATTCGCAAGTGCTAAAATCTAAACAATATTTAGGGTACGCCTTGTCAACAACTTTTATTGCTTGTGCCTTCTACCTTTTTATTGGTAGCGCCCCTTATATTGTTGTTAATTATTTAGATGGGAACTCTGCTGATTTTGGTAATTGGTTTTTAATGGTAGCCCTTGCCTTTATGTTTGGTAGCGTTTGTTCTGGTACATTAGCAAAACACCTATCAATAAATACTATGATTTATATAGGCCATAGTATCTCCTTATTAGGCGCGGCATTTTTATTATTTTTTAATAGCATTGACCAAATGAGTTATTACGGATTATTTCTGCCGATGTCATTACTCACCTTTGGGCGAGGTTTAAGTCAACCAAGTGCCCAATCTGCTGCCATTGCTTCCTCTTTATCACGAGCAGGAACCGCTTCAGGTTTATTAGGATTTATACAGTTAACTATTGGAGCATCTGTTGCTCAGTTAATTCCATTATTAATGGACTACAATATCAATACATTATTTTCTGTCTCTTATACACATCTGACGCTGCCG
>CAJXUT010000131.1 GCA_913061365.1 uncultured Colwellia sp. | reverse complement strand
ACGAGATTCCTCTACGTCTCGTGGGCTCGGAGATGTGTATAAGAGACAGATTTATTGTTATGTCCCAATAGGAGTATTAAAGGTTATACCTTAGAGAGTTATGTGGTGAACAGGTGTTTATATAAAATGCAGAAAAAAGGGAGGTATTAGCCTCCCTTTTACTTGGTTCAGTACTTTATTTATAGCGTTACAAAAGTACCATCACTAAAGGTAACGATGCCATCTTCGTTAACTGTTGCAAACTCCTCACCATCGTGAGAGATAACGCCAGTCGTTATAAAGGTATCACTGAGTTCACTACCATCCACATAATCAGTTTCAACATCGGTAATCGTTAGTACAACGCCATTATGATTGGTTAATGTTGCAGTCATGGTTGTTGTTATTGTTTCATCACCTTCACCTACTTCAACAATATCATCAGTATCAAAAGCAAAATCTAATTGGTTTCCGCCATAGGTTAAGTCGATACTTGCTATACCAGCTTCTAATCCTGTACGTTCAATAGCTGCTTCTACCTCTACATCACCATCAATACCATCAATATCTAGAGCAAAGCGTACGTTAATTGATGCCGAGGCATATGTGGTGGCTGTTTCTCCTGTTAAACCGCAGTCTTCATTATTATCGTGATCAAATGTGTTATTTTCTACACCATTGTCATTTGTATAAAGATTAGACCACTCATGTTCTAATTCACAAGTTTCCTCAATACCCGAAGCTGCTATAGCAACCGTAGCTTCAATACTGTTTGTGCTATCACTAAACATACCAGATAACGAAGCAGTTAAACCATCAATACTGATTACTTCAGTTTCGCTATTTGTATAGTCTCTATCGTCTGTATAAACTTCTGAGTTCGTTCGTGTTTCGTTGTATTCACTTGCTTCATCATAGTCAAGAGAAAGCAGTGATGCTGCGATGTTAAATACGCCAGTAAATGAAATGGGATCAGATACTTCTGAACTTGCTACTTGTGCAATGGTAACCGATAAGCCAAAATCAACGCCTGTTACACTAATTAAGCCTGAAGCTGTATTTGTCTCAGATCTCGTGCTAGAGCCTTCTGAAGCGCTAGAAGTGCCTTCTTCTCTTTCCTCTTCATCTACAGTAAGTGTTGCTACAACGTTAGAGCCGTCATTGATAGCAATACTTACTTTATCCGTTGATACACTACCAGACAACGCTAAATCAACACTAGCCTCTCCTTCAGCACTCCATGTATATGTGTAAGTCCCTTCCGTTTCGGTTTCGGTTTCGGCATCTTCAATTCCATCGCTAAATACTGCATTAACCGCTACTAGGTCAATGGTTGCAGTCGTTGCTACGCCAGCACTGTTTTCAATATCAAGCGTTTGATCTACTGTATAAGTGAAAGTGGTACCACTAAGGCTTATAGCAACAGTAATACCATCGTCAGATTGATAACTTGTTACGGGAGTTTCACTATCTAATACAGTTTCAATAGCACCTGCAATAGCAGCTGTTGCTAGGGCTAAAGCTTCAGAGCTTACATCTAAATCACTTGACACTAGGTCACTTGCTAAAGAGATTTCCTCTTCAAATGTATCGGCACCGTCTAACTGAGTCGCTAAACTAAAGGTGCTTACTTGTGATACAAACTCTTTAGTGGCAATTAGACCTTCAGAACCAAGGTCATCAGGTACATCACCTTGAGTTGCTTGAGTTGAGCCTGTTGCAGCTTCTTCTTCTTCGGCCATTAAGGCAGTTTGAACGGCAGCTATATTGTCGTCTTCAGCGTTAACACCTTCAAGCTCAGTAACCATAGCGCTCGTTAGTGTTTGTGATGCAGCGGCAATCTCTTCTTGAGAAACGAGAGTATTGTCACCTTCACCTTCTTCTGTTTCAGCTATACCTGAGTCAACATACTGCATAACAAAATCATCTAAAGCGGCTTCTAAGCTTGTACCATCACTAGCACCCATAAGGGCGGCTTCGACAACGGCAGCTGCTTTTAGGTTAGCATTAAGCTCGGCAGCACTAGCGCCATTAATGGCTGTTGGATCGGTAAGATCTACTATAGGTTGTTCAGTCACATCGCCATCTAATCCTAATAGGTCGGCAATTTGATAGTTACTTGCTTCGGCTGCAGCTGCAGGTTCTGCTCCTTCGGCAATTTTATCTAAAGTAAGTGCTGCTGCAATATTTGTTAGCGGGGTGATATTAATTGAAATGGTATCTGAATCAGTGCCAGAAGATACGGCTGATAGTTCGAAATCGGTTGGTAAAGTATAAAGTTCACCAAAGGTAATGGCTACTTCATCATCATCATCAGCAAGACATACTGATAAATCACATTTCATCTGTGAACCATCGACAGCAGTAATTTCAATAATTAATGGTTCTCCATCATAGCTAGAATCAAGAGTTAACTCATAACTACCGTCTGTGGCGTCAGTTATTGCTGTGCCTATTGCGGGTTCAACTTTTGTTCCATTACTATTGATTAAATACGCATTAACTTCTCCACCTAAAATCAAACCTTTTGAAGCTGTACCTGTAATACTCATTGGCGCTGGAGGTGCAACAACACTGCCACCACTACTGCCACCACCACATGCAAAAAGCAAGCTACTGCTGATTAAAGCGACAGATAAGTTTCTTTTGAAAGGTAATGTGTTTTTTGTATTTCTTAGAGCAATATTGGTTTTGCTTTTATTACTAATCATATAATTACATCCATATTGTTGACTTTAGAGTTGTTTTTTTTACCAGTTGAATATCGATAATAAAGTAAAAGTTACAGGTGTAAAGAACTATTTGGTTCAACTTTGATGAGGGACAAACTAAGGCTTCTTATCATGTGTTTCAACATTCAGTCGTGTGATTAGATGAAAAATCCTTTAACCATTTGTTTATTTTATCGTATTTTCTGACTTGAAAAGATGAGAATAAAATAAGCATTGCTAGATTTATTTTGAAATTAATTTTACTATTACTCGGTCTAATGTTTTTTAGGAGATAAATTTACTATTAATGCTAGTGAATTAAACTCTATGTTTTATACAAATTCGAATATTGTTGTCAGCTTCGCATGGTGAGGTTAGGTGAGAAAGACTAAGTCCAACATATATATAATTCTTCTGTTCTTGATGAGCTTTTTCAGTCAAGCATTGGCGAGTACCATAAATCCTTGCACGCATGTAATGATGGATACTGCTATGAAGAATCATACGCAAAGCCATGCAAATATGATGATGAAAGACAGTGAAACTGACTTTACATCAAAGGTGCTAATGGATTGTTGCCTTGAAGAATGTAAATGCTCAATGAGTGGCTGTTTCAGTCCTTCTCTGCTCACCGACACCTCTTTTAATACTGAAATTATTTTAATGCAAAAAATAGTTCAACTTATGTCTATACATCAATCGCAAGTTGACACTTCTTTATATCGCCCACCTATTTCATAACTCCAAGGCACTATTGTGCCTAAAATTTCCTATCTAGCAGTGCAGCCTACATTTTAGTCTGTACAAACGAATGATTCTCAAAATTTACATGAGTAAAAGAGAAAGCAGTATGAATATAATTAAACAGCTACCGAGTAGCTTTATGGTAATAGCTACCTTTTCAGTAGTATTTTTTTTAAAAAATAGTTACGCAGGCCAGCAATCATTGAGCTTCAACAAAGCAATTCAAATAGCCCAGCAAAACGATCCTTGGCTTGACGCTAGTCGTCACCAACAAAAATCGTTAACGTTACAAAGTTATGTAGCTAAAACATTACCCGATCCTAAAGTTTCAATTGCTTTTGCTAATTTGCCCACAAATGGTTTTGATTTCTCTCAAGAAGCAATGACACAATTTAAAGTGGGTGCTTCACAGGTGTTTTCTCGTGGCGATAGTTTAAATATTAATAGTCAAAAATTTAAGTTGCTGTCGCAACAACAGCCGTTACAGCGTGAAGACAGAATGAATAAAGTGGCCGTGACTGTAGGCAGTTTGTGGCTTGATCTATTTCGCGTACAACAAAGTATTAAGTTAATTGAAAAAAATCGTAATTTATTTGAGCAATTGGCTGAAGTAGCTGAAGCCAGTTATGGCAGTGCATTAGGTAAAACACGGCAACAAGATATTGTGAGAGCACAGTTAGAGTTAACTCGTTTAGAAGATAAGCTTAATCAATTACAGCAGCAAAATGACAATTATCAAGGCATGTTGGCACAATGGCTTACTCATTTCTCTCTACCTTCACAACGTGTGAATACACAGGTTTTTACTTCGCCATTTACGGTAAGTGACAAACAACCGGATATAGAACTTACTCATGCAAAAAGTGTTTATGAACAAAAAGTAGTCAATGAGAATAAATTGGCAGGTTTGCTGTCATTGCACCCCGCAATTAAAGATATCGATAAAAAAATTGCAGCTGTTAAAACAGGTGTTGAATTAGCAGAGCAAAAATATCAACCTCAATGGGGAGTTAATGCAAGCTATGGTTACCGTGCAGATGATGCTATGGGGAGTAGCCGTGCTGACTTGTTTTCGGTTGGGCTAACTTTTGATGTGCCATTGTTTACAAAAAATCGTCAAGATAATGAAGTTAAATCAGCAGCATTGAAAGTTGAAGCAGTTAAAACAGAAAAGCTCTTATTGTTAAGAAAACTAATGTCTACTTTTACCAGTGCTAAAGGGCAGCTAATTCGGTTAACTCAGCGGCAAGTATTGTATCGGGAGCAACTGTTACCTCAAATTCACGATCAAGCAGAAGCTTCTTTAACTGCTTATACCAATGATGACGGCGATTTTGCAGAAGTAGTAAGAGCGCGAATTGCAGAGCTTAATGCGGAAATAGATTTTTTAGCCATTAACGTACAAAAACAAAAAATTAATTTAGAAGTGAACTACCTATTTGTTGGTTCTATTGTTAATCAGCAATCGGGAGAGAAATAATGGATTCAAAAAACAACAGCTTATTGTTAGGGCTTATTCTAGGTATTATTTTAAGCGCTATAGGGTATTTTTTGATAGCTGAAAACACTATGGTTAATGAAAATGTGCCTGAAGAGAATGAGGAAAAACCACTTTATTGGGTTGCACCGATGGATGCCAATTTTCGTAAAGATGAACCGGGACTTTCTCCAATGGGAATGGAATTAGTGCCTGTGTATGCAGACTCAGGTGAAGGGAAAGATGAAGGTCCTGGTACAATTCGTATTTCACCTGATGTCATTAATAATTTAGGTGTGCGAACAGTCAGTGCTGAATACAAAAATATTAATAGCCAAATAGATACTGTTGGATATGTCACATATGATGAAGATAAGTTAGTACATATTCACCCACGTGTTGATGGTTGGATTGAAAAACTTTATGTCTCAAGTGTGGGCTCTGTTGTGACAAAAAACCAACCGCTTTATGATATTTATTCTCCTGAATTGGTGAATGCCCAAGAAGAGCTATTACTCGCATTAGAGCGAAAAAATAAACGTTTGATTAATGCCGCTGAAAACAGGTTAGTTGCACTACAGTTACCTAAGACTGTTATCACAAAACTAAAAAAAACGCGAAAAGTGCAACAACATATAACCTTTTACGCACCACAAAATGGGGTAGTTGAGAACTTAAATGTACGCTCAGGTTTTTTTGTTAAACCGGGTGCCACATTAATGTCTATTGGTGATTTATCTGAAGTGTGGGTTGAGGCTGAAGTATTCGAGCGACAAGCAGCACAAGTACATGTGAATACCAAGGTAATGATGCGCTTAGATTACTTACCCGGTAAAGAGTTTCACGGAAAAATTGATTTTATTTATCCTACATTAGATGTCAAAACTCGCACAGTAAAAGTTAGAATTCGAGTTGATAATCAATCTGGTGAATTTAAACCAAACATGTTTGCACAAGTTGCTATTTATACTAGTGATAAAACGAAAGCTTTATTGATTCCAAAAGAAGCACTTATCCGTACTGGTAACCAAAACCGTGTTGTTTTAGCGCTTGGTGGTGGGAGTTTTAAATCCATAGCTATTGCGGTTGGTCGATTTGATAATAATTCAGTAGAAGTGCTATTGGGATTGGATGCAGGCGAAGAGATTGTGAGTTCTGCACATTTTCTACTTGATTCGGAATCGAGCAAAACATCTGATTTTATGAGGATGAATCATGGGCCAATGAACATGAATGCTACTGAAACCACTATGTCGCAAAGTAGTCATGTTAGTGCAGCAAGCACTACAGGCACAATAAACTCAATATTGGTTGATGATCGTATTGTAAATATTTCTCGCGCAGCTATTGATAAGTGGCAACGTCCTGCTGCTACGCTAGATTTTATAGCGGATGATAGCATCAGCCTGAAAAGCCTAATTAAAGGTAATCAAATTCAATTTACTTTTGAAGTGCGTGGCGATGATTTTGTTATCACTGAACTTACTATCGCTGAACAGCAATTACAGGAGTAAGTTATGATTTCAACAATTATTCGTTGGTCAGTACATAATCGCTTTCTAGTATTGTTATCAACATTGATTTTAATAGGACTGGGTGTCTATTCAATTAAGAATACCCCCGTGGATGCTTTACCCGATCTTTCTGATATTCAGGTTATTATTAAAACAAGTTATCCAGGACAAGCCCCGCAAGTAGTTGAAGATCAAGTCACTTATCCGTTAACTACAGCTATGTTGTCAGTGCCCGGAGCAACAACTGTGCGCGGTTTTTCATTTTTTGGTGATTCTTATGTCTATGTGATTTTTGATGAAGATACTGATCTTTATTGGGCAAGATCCCGAGTTTTAGAATATTTAAGCCAAGTAGCTCCCAGTTTACCTAGTTCAGCTAAGCCACAATTAGGTCCTGATGCAACAGGTGTTGGTTGGATTTATTTATATGCCCTAGTTGATCGAAGTGGTAAGCATGATATTAGCCAGTTACGTAGTATTCAAGATTGGTTTTTAAAGTATGAATTACAAACCGTAGCAGGTGTGAGTGAGGTAAGTGCACTTGGTGGTATGGTAAAACAATATCAAGTGCAAGTTAACCCTGACAAATTACGTGCCTTTGGTATTCCACTATCATTAATTCAAAAAGCAATAAAACAAGGTAATCAAGAGATTGGTGCTTCTGTTGTTGAAATGGCTGAAGCAGAATATATGGTGCGAGCCACAGGTTATATAAAAAATGCCAGTGATTTAGAAAATATTCCTTTAGGAATGAATAGCAATGGCGCGCCGTTATTACTGAAAGATGTGGCCGATATTGTTATTGGCCCTCAAATGCGCCGTGGCATTGCCGAGTTAAATGGAGAGGGCGAAACAGTTGGTGGCATTGTAGTGATGCGCTATGGTGAAAATGCTCAGCAGGTTATTGTTAAAGTAAAAGAAAAATTAGAACAGTTAAAACAAGGATTACCTGAAGGGGTCGAGGTTGTTACCGTTTATGACAGGTCAGCCCTTATTGAGCGAGCAGTTGATAACCTTAGTTATAAATTATTGGAAGAGTTTGCTGTAGTCGCGCTGGTTTGCGTATTATTTTTATTTCATGTGCGCTCGTCTTTAGTGGCGATCATTAGTTTACCCGTAGGGATTTTAACTGCTTTTATTGTTATGCATCTACAAGGGTTAAATGCCAATATCATGTCACTTGGCGGTATTGCTATTGCAATTGGTGCAATGATAGATGGCGCTATTGTAATGATTGAAAATATGCACAAACATATAGAAAAGCTAGCAGCAGAAGGTAAAACTCTCACCAGTGAAAATCGATGGGATATTGTTATTGAATCTGCATCTGAGGTTGGCCCAGCTTTATTTTTTAGCTTACTGATTATTACGGTTAGTTTTGTGCCTGTTTTTACGCTTGAAGCGCAAGAAGGGCGAATGTTCTCACCATTGGCCTTTACCAAAACTTATGCAATGGCTGCATCAGCTGCCCTTGCTATCACTTTAGTACCTGTATTAATGGGCTATTTTATTCGAGGTAAAATTCTCCCTGAGCATAAAAACCCTATTAACCGTTTATTAAGTGCTATTTATTTACCTGCATTGAAAACCGTGTTGAATTATCCGAAAATTACACTACTAGCAGCATTAATAATGGTTGGTATAGGTCTTTATCCATTAAATAAAATTGGTAGTGAGTTTATACCTTCTTTGGATGAAGGTGACTTAATGTATATGCCAACAACCTATCCAGGTATTTCTATTGGTCAAGCTAGGCAGTTGTTACAGCAAACAGATAAACTAATTTATACCGTGCCTGAAGTTGAGACAGTCTTTGGTAAAGTAGGGCGTGCAGAAACAGCAACTGATCCTGCACCATTAACGATGCTAGAAACGTTTATTCAATTTAAACCAAGAGATCAATGGCGTGAAGGTGTTACGCCAGAGAGTCTAAAGCAAGAGCTAGATGCCTTAGTTAAACTACCTGGCGTCACTAATGCTTGGGTAATGCCAATTAAAACTCGAATTGATATGTTAGCAACTGGAATTAAAACTCCAGTAGGTATCAAAATATCAGGTCCTTCTTTAGCTAAAATTCAACAAATAGGCCAACAGATTGAAAATATTTTAGCTGAAGTTCCTGGAACCGCTTCAGTTTACTCTGAACGAGTTGCAGGTGGACGATATATCAAAATTGATATTAAACGGGCGCAAGCTGCACGTTATGGGTTAAATATTAGTGATATTCAGCAAGTGGTAGCAACAGCAATTGGCGGTATGAATGTTACTCAAACAGTTGAAGGGTTAGAACGCTATCCCGTAAATATTAGATATCCACAAGATTATCGAAACTCACCAGAGCAAATGGCTTTATTACCTATTATTACCCCGATGGGACAAAGGATCCCATTAGGTGATGTTGCCGATATTTTTATTGAAGATGGCCCTCCTGGCATTAAATCAGAAAATGCTCGCTTAAACGGTTGGTCTTTTATTGATATTACCAATAATACAGACATCGGAAATTATGTTGATAATGCGCAAAAGGTATTACGTGAGCGGTTAGTTTTACCTGCAGGATATTCAATTACTTGGGCTGGTCAATATGAATATATGCAACGAGCTAAAGAAAAATTAGCATATGTTGTACCGTTAACTTTAGCCATCATTATTGTTTTATTGTATTTGAATTTTAGAAATATGGTTGAAGTTGCCATGATTATGGGAACATTGCCTTTAGCTATGGTTGGTAGTATTTGGCTGATGTATTTAGAAGGCTATAATTTTTCTGTTGCCGTAGGCGTTGGCTTCATTGCGCTTGCAGGAGTTGCAGTAGAGATAGGTGTCATTATGTTGGTTTATCTAAACCAAGCATATCAAGCAATGTTAATAGCACATCAAACACAAGGAATCACCATTGATAAAGCATCCATATTTGCCGTTGTTATAGAAGGGGCGGGCAAACGTGTTAGACCTGTGATGATGACAGCAGCAGCAATTATTGTAGGCTTATTACCTATTTTGTATGGTACAGGAACGGGTAGTGAAGTAATGAGCCGAATTGCTGCGCCAATGGTTGGAGGCATGTTGAGTGCAATTATTTTAACATTACTCGTTTTACCTACACTGTTTTATTTATGGCGAACCAAAGGGTTAGTCAAAGTGCGCAAGGAATAGGTTAAATGTCAGTACACCGAACAAGCCGACGATATCATAAATGGTTAATGCTAATAGTTGGATTACAGTTCGTGATTTGGTCTATTACCGGTACCTATATGGTGACACTTAATATAGATTATATTCATGGAGATAGCTTAGTTAAACAAAGTGAGATTAGTTTAAATTCAGCGGAAATTAATTTTGAATTGCATCAACTTTATCTCAACTATCCCAATGCTGAAATGATTGAGTTAACTATGTTACTTGATCAAGCTGTTTATCAATTTATTGAAGATAAGCAAAGTTATTTGCTTAGTGCAGATACAGGACAGTTACTTTCTCCAATTAGTGAGGATTATGCAGTTGCCGTCGCGAAAAGCTTTTATGAAAAAGCTGAGCCTATTATTTCTGATGTCCGCTTGATTAGCAATAATCCTCCTTTTGAATTAAATCAAAGACACTTACCTGTGTGGCGTATTGATTTTGAAGATTTTGCTAACCCTAGTTTTTATATTAGTAGTCGAACAGGAAAACTAGTGACAAAGCGGCATAGTTTTTGGCGTATATTTGATTGGATGTTTAGCTTTCATGTAATGGATTATGTAGAAGAAGATCCGAGTAATAAATTGCTCTTATTATTTTCTGTGTTGTCTTTAGTTGGCAGTGTCTTTGGTATTGTATTGATATATTTCAGAGTGCTTACAAAATCCAATAAAAGAAAGGTGAATAATGCGACTAGTTAGACTATTGCATAAATGGCTCTCAGTTATTGTAGCGTTACAGATACTCATTTGGCTTGGAAGTGGTTTATTTTTTAACTTGATGGATCATCGTAATGCAAGCGGCAAAGCAAATATGAACAATACGATCAAAGCAATAGAGATTGATCATGCCCGTTTATTATCAACAGGTTCTATTATTCATAGATATGAGCTATTGTCGGCTAACCCATCAAAACTAAAAAAGATTAATTCTATTAGGCTTATTCAATTACTTGATCATCCTTATTATTTACTCAATCACAAAAAAGCGTTGTATTCTCACTTTTATAATGAACATTCCTTGATTGATGCTTATTCAGGAGAAATAAAAATTATTGATAGTTCTATGGCTAAAGCACTTGCCCTCGCAAGCTACCGTGGTACAGGGCTGGTAATCTCAATAGAAAAAAGCTTAGCTCCCTTTGAAGACATGCTTAAAGAAGAAAATACATCTTGGCGAGTCAATTTTAATGATGACACTAATACCAGCGTATACCTGTCTCTTATACACATCTGAC
>CAJXUT010000130.1 GCA_913061365.1 uncultured Colwellia sp. | reverse complement strand
CTACACTATCCTCTTCGTCGGCAGCGTCAGATGTGTATAAGAGACAGGTATTGATCATGTACAAATCACTGTTGCTGAGAGTGTTGGCATAGAAGGGCGCTGGGGTTTTTATGATGAAGCAGGTCAAATGCGAGATATGATTCAAAATCATCTTTTGCAAATTTTATCTTTGCTCGCAATGGAGCCTCCTGCAGATTTAAGTGCAAGCAGTATTCGTGCAGAAAAACTGAAAGTGATTAAAGCGCTTTCACCTATAGATCACAATAATGTACAAGAAAAAACAGTGCGTGGCCAATATACAGATGGGCTGATTGATGATGTAGTTGTACCGGGATATTTGAATGAAGAAGGTGCAAATACTGATAGTAAGACAGAAACTTTTGTTGCTATTAAGGTAGAAATTGATAATTGGCGATGGTCAGGTGTGCCTTTTTACTTACGCACAGGTAAGCGTATGTCAGCAAAAGATAGCGAAATAGTTGTTCATTTTAAAGAACAACCACACAATATCTTTAAAGATAGCTATAGTGAATTACCTGCAAATAAATTAGCTATTCGTCTGCAACCTGATGAAGGCGTTGAGCTGCAAATGATGAATAAAATTCCTGGCATTGCATCACAAATGAATATCCAAGAAAATAAACTAGATTTGAGTTTCAATGATACATACCAAAACCAACGAGTTATTGATGCTTATGAACGTTTAATGCTAGAAATTTTAAATGGTAATCAATCACTATTTGTTAGTCGAAATGAAGTTGAAGCTGCTTGGACATGGGTAGATAGTGTTATCAGCGCGTGGCAAGAAACAAATGAAAGACCTAAACCATATTCTGCAGGAACTTGGGGACCAGAAGATTCTATATCATTAGTCATGAATGATAACAGGCATTGGGTAAAATAATTATGTATGAGTATGCTAACTTTGAAACAAGCGAATCATTAGACTTAGCGTTAGCTGAGAGAGTGAGCTCAATACTTCAGCAAGCTATTTTAGACAAGGGAAAAGCTACGCTGGCTGTATCCGGAGGTTCAACTCCTAAAGGATTCTTTAAGATCTTATCCAGTAAAAATGTTGATTGGAAAAATGTGATTATTACTTTGGTTGATGAACGGTGGGTTGATGTCGATTCTGAGGATAGTAATACCCGTTTAGTGCATGATTTCTTATTACAAAATAAAGCCTCCACAGCCAATTTTTTTCATTTGAAACAAGGTGACTCACTTAGTTGTGAAGTCTTAGCGAAGCTGAATTCCGAGGTAAAAGTAAATTTAGATCCTCTGGATGTAATTATTCTAGGTATGGGGGAAGACGGTCATACTGCTTCTTTATTTCCCTGTAGTGAACAGATAAGTGAAGCGTTAAATTTTGATAATGAAAATGCGTTAATTATCATAGAACCTAAAACTGCACCATATAAACGTATTTCATTTAGTTTTGCTACATTGATACGAAGTAAAAATATATTTCTGCACCTTTGTGGAGAAAAAAAACAGCAAGTCTTAAATAAAGCAATAAATGAAGAAGATGTACTTGTTATGCCCGTGCGTAAATTTTTACAAGATGAAAAAAAGCTCATCCAAATATACTGTTGTCCTTAACACCTACTTTTTTATATAAGGTTTTTTGATATAAAAAAAGGTAACTGTTATGGCTAACAGTTACCTTTTTTCTTTGTGTGTGAAAGCTCTACGATATTATCATAAAGCGATATTACACAGATTAACTAGCTTTAGTCATACCAGCTGAACTTCTGCTTGTTACATCAGCTACTATGGCTGTTCGACCTGACACTTGATGAGACATACGATCTTCATTTGCCATAAACTTACGAGGAAGTTCATTCATCGTAGTAATAGTTTCTGTTTTGGTCATTGGTGAAAAAGCATGTCCAGGTAAACGATTAGCTTTTCTAACTTGTCTTGCTAATTTTTTATCTTTTGGTGCTTTTTTCACGGCCGGGGTGGCAGCTTTCTTAGCTTTTACTTTAGCTTCCTTTTCTTGAATAGGTGCTTGTTCTGAAGTAACTGCTTCAACAACTGGTTTTGACTCTTCAGTAGCAGCTTCAACAACTGGTTTTAGCTCTTCAGTAGCAGCTTCAACAACTGGTTTTGGCTCTTCAGTAGCAGCTTCAACAACTGGTTTTGGCTCTTCAGTAACCGCTTCAACAACTGGTTTTGGCTCTTCAGTAGCAGCTTCAACAACTGGTTTTGGCGCTTCAGCAACCGCTTCAACAGCTGGTTTTGGCGCTTCAGTAACCGCTTCAACAGCTGGTTTCGGCTCTTCATTCGTCACTTCGATATCACCAAAAGGTAAATCTTGCTGTTTTTCTTTGAATGTTGACTGGCTTGTTACATTAGCTTCAACAGTTTTTTCTGTGTTGCGAGCTGGGTAACGTGCTTCAATAGCATCATCATTTTGAACATTTTCTGCTGATACTGAATCGGCTGAAACTTCTTGCTCTTGAGTTTCTGGTTTTTTCTCACGACGTCTACGTTGTCCATTAGAGCGTAAGTGTCTAGGAGAGCGTCTGTTACGAGGACGTTCTTCACGGTTAGTCTCGTTAGCAGTAACTTCTTCAGCTGATGACTCTTCAGTAAGGTTAATTTGTTCATCTACCTTTACTTTTTGTTCAATATTTTTACTATTATCCTTTTTATCTTTTTGTTGAGGTGTTATTACCTGATCAACATCTGTTTTTTCAGGCTTATTAACACGTACTTTCTTACGATTACTTCTACGTTGACGACGTTCTTTAACAACTTCATCCTTCACCTGTTTATTTTTTTCATGCTCAGGTTTGCGGTTTTGAGGTTGGTTTTTCCCCTTATGCTGAGGTTTTTTAGCGTCTTCACGTGTCGTGCTTTTTACGTCATCATTTTTCGCGTTTTTATTATTTGCGCGATCATCATTACGATTACGATTGTTACGAGAATTATTGCGTCGTTGCCCTTGGCGATTACGCTGACCACGGTTGTCTTGACGTTTAGGCTTACTTTCAGTGTCTGTTTTAACTGGTTCAACAGGCTCTTCGTTAACTTCTTCAGGCGTAAATAAACTTTTTAACCATGCAAAGAAGCCTTTAGGTTTTTGAGGCTTTTCTACTACCGCTGCAACGGGAGTTTCTTCAACGTTTGCAACTTTAGGTGCAGACATACCTTGTCCCATGGCTTGAATCACAGGCTCATCAGGCTTGGCAATGCCTTTATCAAACTTCGGCATTTTAGCTTCTTCTAGCTCTGCCTGCTTAATAGAAATGTCATAGCTAGCTTCTGCAATTGTTTCATCACTTTTAACACGTAATACTTCATATTGAGGAGTATCCATGTGTGGATTTGGGATGATTAACACACGCACGCCATGATGCTTTTCAATGTGCATAACAGAGCGACGTTTTTCATTAAGTAAATAGGTTGCTACAGGTACAGGTACTTGTGCTTGAACATGCTGAGTATTTTCTTTGATTGCTTCTTCTTCCATCAATCGCAAAATTGATAAAGCTAAAGACTCAACGCCACGTACTTGACCGGTACCACTACAACGTGGACAAACACCTTGACTGGTTTCTCCAATAGATGGACGTAAACGTTGTCGAGACATTTCTAATAAGCCAAAACGAGAAATACGACCTAACTGAATTCGTGCTCTATCTTGATGCACAGAATCGCGCATACGGTTTTCTACTTCACGCTGATGACGTACAGGTGTCATATCGATGAAATCAATAACTACTAAGCCACCTAAATCGCGCAAACGCAATTGGCGAGCAACTTCTTCAGCTGCTTCTAAGTTAGTGTTAAATGCTGTTTCTTCAATATCACTGCCTTTTGTTGCACGAGCAGAGTTGATATCAATTGAAGTCATTGCTTCAGTTGGATCAATAACAATTGAGCCACCAGAAGGTAAACGTACTTCACGTTGAAAAGCGGTTTCAATTTGCGTTTCAATTTGATAATGAGTAAATAAAGGAACGTCGCTCTCGTAGAGCTTTATTTTACTGAGGAAATCAGGACGAACAATTTCAATATGTTTTTTAACACTTTCAAATGTTTTAGGTCTATCAATTAACACTTCACCAATGTCACGTCGTAAATAATCACGAATAGCACGTAAAATAAGGTTAGTTTCTTGATGAATTAAAAAAGGTGCAGGTTTACTGTTACCAGCATCGCTAATGGCTTGCCAGTGATGTAGAAGAACATTTAAGTCCCATTCTAATTCTTCATAAGCTTTACCTACGCCAGCGGTACGAACAATTAATCCCATGCCTTTTGGTAGATTTAATTTGCTTAGAGATGCCTTTAATTCAGTACGTTCATCACCTTCAATGCGGCGTGAAATTCCGCCAGCACGTGGGTTGTTAGGCATGAGAACTAAATAGCTGCCTGCTAGGCTGATAAAAGTTGTAAGAGCAGCGCCTTTTTGCCCACGCTCTTCTTTATCAATTTGAACAATAACTTCTTGGCCTTCGCGTAACACTTCTTTAATGTTAGGACGACCTTGGAAGCTATAACCTTTTGGAAAGTATTCGCGAGATATTTCTTTCATTGGTAAAAAACCATGTCGCTCAGCGCCATAGTCAACGAAAGCTGCTTCTAAGGATGGTTCAATACGGGTTATTTTTGCTTTATAAATATTAGATTTTTTTTGTTCATGTCCAGGGCTTTCAATATCTAAATCGTAAAGCTTCTGACCATCGACAAGTGCTACGCGCAATTCTTCAGATTGGGTAGCGTTTATTAACATACGTTTCATAGTTTTTGTGACTCTTTTTTAGTCACAGCTCACTATTTGCTTCTCACACAAAGCAATCTGTTTTTTGGTAACAGCAATTTGTCAGCCTCACGGATGTCATTAAGTTGATCTGTCATTTTACCAGATCAAGCTGTTCTAAATTCTGATTGTTAATTCAATAATATGCCCACAGTACAATGATAATACTGTGAATAGTGTCAATATATTTCTTTATGTGCTCAGCAAGTGCGCTGTGCTTTTTGGTAATCTCATCATTTTAATTGACTATCTAGCGGACGATATTTTTTACGCCGAAATTTTTGCTAGGTTAGACTTGTCGTTGATGTTTATTAAAAACGTCAAATGAGGTTTACCAAATAATTTAATAAAATTGCTTTATGGAGTAGGGCTAATATCACTTAATTAGTGAAAACTGTTTATGCTCTTTTTAACAAGTTACACGCGTTAAATGTTGCAATAGGCCGTACCTTTAATATGTCACCTTTTTACTAGTTATTAATGAGTTTAGTTTTTGTCATAACAAAATTCATAATGCTAGTGGATGCACATTAATGTGGCCGCAGTTTGCCTCTTACGTCTCTCTGAAAAGCTTCATGCGTTAGTGGTAATTACGTTAAGCTAGCTAACAATTAATCACTAACGCGTCATTATCTCACTATAATCTTAGATAAGCTAATAAAAAAACGGGTTAAATGGTGAAATGCACTAAATAAAATGTGCTAAACTTCCGGCCATTAAAGAATTGAACCTAAAAAGCAAACAACAATGTCAGACAAACAAGATAAAACAGCAGCTCAGGATGATGAACGACCTAAAGTTCGATTTATTACCATTGATAGTGAAGATTCAGGACAGAGAATTGATAACTTCCTCTTAAGGACGTTAAAAGGAGTTCCTAAGAGTCACTTGTATCGTTTAATGCGTAAAGGTGAAATACGGGTAAATAAAAAACGTATTAAGCCTGTATATAAATTAGCTGATGGTGACATATTACGTATTGCTCCTATTCGTGTGTCTGAAAAAACAGACACAGTCTCTACCGGGCTAAACATTGTTGCTAATTTAGAAAAACAAATATTATTTGAAGATGACAGATTAATTGTTATTAATAAACCTTCTGGTATGGCTGTGCATGGAGGTAGTGGTTTAAGTTTTGGATTAATTGAGGCGCTTCGAGCATTACGTCCAGATGCACGAATGTTAGAATTAGTGCACCGATTAGATCGAGATACGTCTGGCTGTTTAGTTGTTGCTAAAAAGCGTTCAGCTCTGAGAAATTTACATGAACAATTACGCAATAAAAAAGTACAAAAGTTTTATCATGCGTTAGTAAAAGGTCATTGGCCGACTAAATTAACACGTGTCACTGAAGGTTTAAGAAAAAATGATCTTAAGTCTGGAGAGCGTGTAGTCATTGTCGATAATATCGATGGTAAAGAATCAGAAACACGCTATAAAGTATTGGAACGTTATCGCGGTGCAACATTAGTGCGCGCATTTCCTGTGACGGGAAGAACTCATCAAATTCGTGTTCATTGTCAAGTTAGTGGTCATTCAATTGCAATGGATGCTAAATATGGCCATGAAGACTTTGATGCGGATATGAAGAGCAAAGGTCTTAAACGTTTATTTTTACATGCAGCTAGCATTGAATTTACCCATCCCAAAACAGAAGAACGGTTAAAAATTGAAGCGCCGTTAGAGCCAAGTTTAGAAAAGCTACTAACTAAATTAGTTAGAGAATAATTAAATATTTTTTCATTTTACTTAAATATGCATCGTTCAAGCCTCTTGAAATGCGTATTTTTAAGCGAAGTGGATATCAAATGTAGAAGAGAAGTATGCAAGATTATAAATTAGTAATTTTTGATTGGGATGGCACTTTAATGGATTCTGTTGATCGTATTGTCTCTTCAATGCAGTCGGCGGCCAAAGTTGTTGGATTGACTGTGCCATCACATGAGGCAGCAAAACAAATTATAGGGTTAAGTATTCCTGAAGCACTCAAAGCGCTGTTTAATGGTATTACCGATGAACAAATTGAAACCATGAGGCTGGAATATAAATATCAATACCTTGAAGGTGATACAACACCAACCCCATTATTCAATAATGCCATCAATTTACTTACTCAGTTAAAAGAAAACCGTAAGTTATTGGCAGTGGCAACGGGTAAAGGAAGAGATGGGTTGAATCGAGTATTAGAAGTCAGTGAAACAAGTACCTTTTTCAATACTACCCGTTGTGCAGGTGAAATGCCTTCAAAACCCGATCCTACGATGTTACTTAGCATTTTGGATGAATTAAATTTAGCCCCACATGAGGCTATTATGATTGGTGATACTAGCCACGACTTAAAAATGGCACAAAATGCAGGTATAGATAGTATCGGTGTGACTTTTGGAGTGCATGACCGAGAAGTACTAAATCAATACAACCCCAAAGTTATTGTTGACTCGTTAACTGAGTTACACGGGCTGCTGCTCAGCTAGCACATCAAGTCCATGTTGCTTTAATAGGCCTACTAATTTAATAAGTGGTAAGCCTATTAAGGTATTAGGATCGTCACCTTCTAACTTCTTAAATAAACAAATACCTAATGCCTCACTTTTAAAGCTACCAGCACAGTTATACGGTTCTTCGGTTTTTAAGTAATTTTCTATTTCGTTTTGTGAAAGTGAATTAAAGTGAACAATAAAAGATTCTACTAACGATGTCACTTTATCGCTTTTACTATCATAAACACACAATCCAGTGTAGAAAGTAACACTTTTATCACTAAATTTACGAAGCTGTTTTACACCATTTTCAAAATTATGAGGTTTACCTAAAATTTCACCCTCACATACGGCAACTTGATCTGAACCAATAATAAGGGCGTCTGGAAATTGTGGGGTGACAGCCTTGGCTTTTTCAATCGCTAAACGTTCAACTAGTGCTTGCGGTGTTTCATTCTCTAAAGCAGTTTCATCTATGTTTGGTTTTGCGGTTTGAAAGGGTAAGTTCAGTTTTTCTAAAATAGCTTGTCTAAAGACAGAGGTAGAGCCTAATACTAAGGTTTTCATATAATTCCTGAAAGCGTTAATTGGTTTTAACTGTGTTGTGGTTTTAGTTTTGCTGTAACTAAAGTAAGCATAATAAAACGTAGTTATTTATGCACTTTAGTCAAAAAATAAACTATTAAGTGCCATTATAAGGACAATCTTTAGTTTTTAAACAAAATAAGCTAATTTTCTTTTGACACTTGCTTCGCAGATCTTTATTATGCGCGACCTATGCAGAATCTTAAGCTTCCAATAACAATTAATCCAACTCGTAGTGCACAGCGCAGGCTTGTGTGTGACGGTATCTTTAAGTTGTCGGAAATGACTAGACTGCTGGCTGCCAGTGAAAAACGTAGCGAGCATGTCCAAGTTAGTGTTAAGTTTGATGTGGATGAACGTGGTTTGACAGTAATGTCAGGTACAGCATCAACATTGGTTGCATTAACTTGTCAGCGTTGTAACGAATTTTTTGACCATAAACTAGAAGTAGACTTTACTTTTAGTCCAGCCAAAAATGCAGAAGCCGCTGAAAAAATTCCGTCATATTATGACGTGTTAGAATTAAATAATGATGGTGAAGTAAACTTGCGAGAGCTAGTGGAAGAAGAGTTAATACTTGTTATTCCATTAATTCCACGGCATGAAATCGAAGACTGTTCAGCTACTGCTGATAGTGTTTGGGGTGAATTGCCTACAGAGCTTGATAAGCCGAATCCATTTGACGCATTAAAACAACTCAAATAGTTAACGTGTATTTAGCAATTTAACTAATAACCGATTTAGGAGTAACTCATGGCAGTTCAAAAAAGCAAAAAGTCTCGTTCAAGACGTGGCATGCGCCGTTCACATGATGCTGTAACAGCAGAGCATTTATCAGTAGATCCAGTTTCAGGTGAAACGCATCGTCGTCACCATGTAACAGCTGATGGCTTTTACAAAGGCGTTAAAGTAATCGCTAAATAAGCGCTATTACTTTAAGCAACCTATTTAAAGCTAATATATTTACGCTTGAATAGTATAAATAAACTAACCTTAGCGTTAGATGTTATGGGGGGCGATCAAGGCCCTCTTATAACAATCCCTTCTGCAATAATGGCAATTCAATCTTTGCCGAATTTGCATCTTATTCTTTGTGGTGATGAAGCTGTCATTACAACAGAGCTTGCTCGCTTAAATATTTCTCAAGAAAGTTTATCTCAACACGATCAGTTATCTATCTTCTCTACCACTGAAATTGTAGAAATGGATGATAAACCTGCTTTTGCCTTACGTAATAAAAAAGACTCATCTATGCGCAAAGCGTTAGACTTAGTCCATGAAGGTAAAGCGCAAGCATGTGTTAGTGCAGGAAATACAGGGGCATTGTTTTCTATGGCCCACTTTGTTTTAAAAACACTTCCCGGTGTTGAAAGGCCAGCCTTAATTTCTTCTTTACCTACTCATGAAGACGATAAACATGTCTTTATGCTTGATCTTGGTGCGAATGTCTTTTGTGATTCACATGTCTTGTATCAATTTGGTGTAATGGGTTCAGTTATGGCTGCACAAGTAGATAGTGTGGAAAACCCAAGAGTTGCATTACTGAATATGGGTGAAGAGGCAATGAAGGGAAGCGATCATATTAAACAAGCGGCACTTGAATTATCAGCTAATGATGAAATTAATTATATAGGTTTTATTGAAGGCTCTGATATTTTTTCTAACAAGGCAGATGTGATTGTTTGTGATGGCTTTGTTGGTAATGTTGCCTTAAAAACCTGTGAAGGGGTAGCACGTTTAGTTTATAAAAAATCAGAAGTATTTTGCAGTCAAAATATCTTCACCAAATTAATGGCTACACTGTTCAAACCCAGTTTAAAAAAGTTATTTAAATCAGTGAACCCCGACCAGTATAATGGTGCTAGTTTGATAGGATTGCGCGGTATTGTTGTTAAAAGCCACGGTAATGCAAATGCCAGAGCTTTTTATTCAGCTATTATGGAAGCTGTTAAAGAAGTTGAGCGACAGGTACCTACAAAGATTAAAAGCTCACTCGAACAAGGGTTATCACTCCCATAAAATTCACTTAATAATAAGTAAAATAGAGTAAATAATATGCAAAATTCATCTTCAGAAGGTAAATTAGCCTTTATATTTCCCGGTCAAGGTTCTCAAACCGTTGCTATGTTGAGCGACTTTGCTGACAATACTATTGTCCAGCAAGCTTTTAAAGAAGCATCAGATGCTTTAGGTTATGACTTATGGCAGCTTGTTAGCCAAGGACCAGCAGAAAAACTTAATCAGACTAATTTTACACAACCTGCTTTATTAACAGCAAGTGTTGCGTTATGGCGTGTATGGCAAGCTGAATCAGAACAGATGCCAAGTGTTTTTGCAGGTCACAGCTTAGGTGAATATTCAGCCTTAGTATGTGCCGACGTGTTTACATTAGCTCAAGGGGTTAAATTAGTAGAGAAACGTGGTGAATACATGCAAACGTGTGTTCCCGCTGGAGTAGGTGCAATGGCAGCGGTTATTGGTTTAGATGACCAAGCTATTATTGATGCCTGTGCTAAGTCACAGCTGGATGAGGTTGTTTCAGCCGTTAATTTTAATTCACCAGGTCAGGTGGTCATCGCAGGTCATAAGTCTGCTGTTGAGCGTGCTGGAGAGCTTTGTAAAGAAGCGGGTGCTAAACGTGTGCTGCCTTTACCTGTTAGTGTACCTTCTCATTGTGCTTTAATGGCAGATGCTGCGAAAAAACTAGCAAAAGACTTAGAAGAAATCACGTTTAATACGCCAAGCGTAAATGTAATTAATAATGTTGATGTTAACATTGAGACCGACGGTGAAATGATTAAAACTGCGTTGATCAAGCAGTTATACAGCCCAGTTCGTTGGAGTGAAACAATTACTGCATTAGGCGATCAAGGTATTACTCAAATGGTTGAAGTTGGCCCAGGAAAAGTATTACAAGGTCTTGTAAAACGTATTAATAAATCAATTAAATGTATTTCATTTAATTCAGATGACACGTTAAATAAAGCAAAAGAGCTTACGCAAGCGACAAGCGAATAGTAAACTCATTTAATAATTAAGAATAATAGGAAATAAAAT
>CAJXUT010000129.1 GCA_913061365.1 uncultured Colwellia sp. | reverse complement strand
GCAAATAAGTTTGAACTAGAAAATCGACAACAAGATTTACATGAAATAGTTGATAAATTAAACGGCATTTTTACCGAACAAGCACAACGTAAAAATTTATCCTTTACGATTACCCATCGTTTGCCTAGCCCTTTTATTGTCAATATTGATGGGCTGAGACTTAAACAAATACTGATAAACTTATGTTCGAATGCAATTAAATTTACCAGTGAAGGTTGGGTTACATTAGATATTGGTATTATGGATAAGACGCTCCTCTTCACTGTTACTGATACTGGCATTGGTATGAATGAAGAGCAACAGAAGAAAATCTTTAATAGCTTTACACAAGCTGATAGCAGCATAAACCGACGATTTTCTGGTTCTGGATTAGGATTGTTCTTATCTGAGCAACTAGCCAAAGTAATGCTAGGGCAAATTACCGTCACAAGTGAAATATATCAGGGAAGCACATTTGTATTTAGTTTACCTTATGATGAAACGTATTCTAAACCAGCAATTATTGATAAGCCTCCTGAAGACACTCCCCGTATTATTACCGATAAAAAACGTTATCAAGGGAAAATTTTACTTGCCGATGATCACTATGACAATAGACGTTTAATTGCGAGATTGTTAGAAAGCTTAGGTTTAGAAGTATTAAGTGCAAGTAATGGTAGAGAAGCGATTGAACTATGTATTAAACATAAGCCAACGTTAACTTTACTTGATATACAAATGCCTGAAATGGATGGAATGCAAGCGTTGAAGAAGTTACGTGGTTTAGGATGTACTTATCCTATTTATGCTTTAACCGCGAATGCTATGTCTCATGAAATTCAACAATATTTAGCATTAGGTTTTGATGGCCACTTAAAAAAACCTATAGAAAGAAAAACATTTATAGCGACTATTGACCAATATTATCCTGAACAAGTGTCATCAGAAGAAGAGCAAAGTAATACGACTGATGATTTTGATATAACAGATCTTATCGCGTCATTTGTGAGTAATTTAGCACAAGATAAAGTTGATATATTAAAGCATAGTAATGCTAAGGATTATCAGCGCCTTGGAAGAGCAGCCCATAAAATAGCGGGAGCTGCAAAAATGTTTGGTTTTGCTGAGCTATCGCAAAGTGCGCTTGAACTAGAGCAGGAAATTAAATTAGAGCATATTAATGCTATCGAAGACTTAACTCATTGTTTATTAGATGAAATAAATCTAGTTGAGCATATTGCCAGTACCACAGATCAATCGGGTAATAACTAGAGCTGTAACTTGAGTACTTTTTTTGTGTACAATAGAAATATTCATCCAAATAAAATAACCTTAACTTTAGGATTTTCAAATGGCTAGAGAACAATTTGGTATTTGCGCTGAGCCTAACTTACATGGCAGTTACTTACTTTTTAATGTACTGGATGATAAGAATGCCTTTATCCGTACTGCATTATCACGTTTACCTGCATTATTTGAAGATTATGCTGATCAATATTCCGAGGCTAATTTAACGAGTGTTGTTGCTATTGGCGCCAATTACTGGGATGAATTTTACCCTCAGGCTCGGCCCATATTTTTAGAGCCTTTCCCAACAATGCACAGTGAAGATCGTGTAGCGCCTAGTAATAATGTAGATATTTATATTGAAATTCGTAGTGACCGTGGAGATGTTAATCATATAGTGTCCTCAAAAGTTTGCCAGTTATTTGCCGATAGCGTTGAATTGATTGAACAAATACAGGCATTTCGTTTTTTAGATGGCCGTGATTTAACAGGCTTTGTTGACGGTACTGAAAATCCAACAGGTATGCACCGAAGAGAAGTTGCCTTAGTAAAAGATACTGAAGATATTATTTTTTCTGGTGGTAGTTATTTACATACACAGCGGTATGAGCATAATTTAACTCTGTGGAATTCGTTAAAAAATAAAGAACAAGAAGATACATACGGACGTACAAAACTAGATAATATTGAGTACGCAAGTGAAGATAAGCCGTTAACAGCTCATACTAAACGTACCTCTTTAAAAGACGATCAAGGAAATAGCCTTGAAATTTTAAGACAAAGCATGCCTTACGGTGATATGAAATGCCAAGGGTTATTCTTTGTCTCTTATTGTCACTCACCTTTACCTTTTACTTTAATGTTAAAAAGTATGATTTATGGCGATGGTCATGGGCATGTTGATCACTTGCTGAAGTACACTCAAGCTGAAACGGGCGCTGCTTTTTTTGCACCTAGCTTAACTTTTTTACTAGAATTAGCACCAGACACGGATAATAGTGAAGATTTATCGTTAACAGTTTAAAAGATTATTCAATATCTAATGGATCAGCAGATAATACAATGCCTGTATTATCTGCATAAATATGATCATCTGGTAAAATAGTTACCCCACCAAAGTTGATGGCCACATCACTTTCGCCAAACTCATTATCATTTGCGCCCACTGGAATTGACACTAAGCCTTGGATGCCAAGCTCTACTTCCTCTATAGAATCTACATCACGTACGCTACCGTAACAAATAATACCTTCCCAACCATTTTTAGCTGCTGTTTCGGCAATGTTAATATCTATCAGTGCACGCCTTGTTGAACCCCCGCCATCAATCACTAATACCTTGCCAGTTCCATTTGTTGTAATGATACGCTCTATTAAGCCAGTACCCTCAAAACACTTTATAGTTACAACTTTACCGCCGAAGGAGTGTCGACCACCATAGTTACTAAAAATAGGATCAATAACATCAATTAAGTCGGCATAGATATCACACAGTTGCGAAGTATTATATTCCATAACAAAGCTCTTTTAATAGATAACAAAACTATTACAGTATAGCTTGTTAAGTTGAAATTTGAATAGTTAGTTGTATTTTATGGAAAAACGCTCTTCAATCAAAAGCGTACTTTTATTGGTAATAAATCTAATTAAAACAAGTCGATCAGGTTTATTTTAACTATACTGACCTTAAACTTTTTTAATTATTCAAACATAGGTTATTAACTATGCTCATTAAACATAAATTAATTGCTAACACTGGCATTCTAGTACTTGCTATGGCGTTGATGCTTGGTTTATTAACTTATTCTAGCTCTGTATTACAGCAAGAAATTGGAATTGCAGGAAGTATTGGTAAAATTGAAAATTATGTATTGCAGCTAAGACGTAATGAGAAAGACTTTATTGCTCGAAAAGATCTTAAATATTTTGATAAATTTAATGGCAATATGGAAGTTTTACAACAACGGGTTAATCAACTAGAGCTAGATTTTACTAACGCTGGAATATCATTGAATGAGTTTGCCACTATGCAATCGGTATTAGCAAAATATCACCAACATTTTAAAGACTTAGTTCTTATGCAACAAAAAATAGGTTTGCATGCTAAAGATGCTTTGTACGGAGAGTTAAGAAGTGCGGTACACGATGTAGAGACATTAATTGGTAAGGATAACTTTCAACTGCTTAGTGAGATGTTACAACTGAGGAGAAATGAAAAAGATTTTATGCTCCGTCTTGATGATAAATATGTAGAGAAATTTAAAAACAATATTGATAAATTAATTATACACCTTAACAGCAGTGACTTGTCAGCAGATAGAAAGCAGCAAACGATGGCATTATTATCTACTTATAAAGGGGCTTTTCTTAATCTAGTCTCTGCACAACAACATTTAGGTTATCATGCGACTATGGGCTTGTTAGGTGATATGCGTGAGACTGTGCATCAAGTGGATAATATTCTTGAGCAACTTATACAGAAAAGTGAACAAGCCGTTATTGAAAATGTAAAGTTCGTGAATTTATTGGCTTATAGTTTATTTTTTATTGTACTAGTACTTGGTTTTTCTATCGCGCGAACGATCAGTAAAAGTATTTTAAGCCGTATGAATAACCTAAAAGGAGCGATGGAAAATATTGTAGAAACTAATGACTTAACGGTGAATATTGACGTTAAAGGCGGTGATGAATTAGCTGATATGGCAACAGTTTTTAATCATATGTTGAAGAATTTTCGTGATTTAATTATAAAAGTAAATCAATCAATTACTTCACTTAACTCAGCAACAAATAGCTTAGCAAATAATATTCATAATGCTAACAAAGGCGTAACTATTCAAATGCAGGAAACAGATTTAGTTGCGACTGCTGTAACTGAAATGGTCGCAACTGTAGATGAAATTGCCAGTAACACTCGTGATGCTGTACAAAAAGCCGAAATAACGAATGATAATGCCGATAATGGTAAGCAAAGTGTCGATAAAACCATAAGCCAAATAGCGAACTTATCAGAAAAATTACTTGATTCTGAAACTGTGGTTAAAGAGCTTGAGAAAGAAAGTATTACTATTGCGTCTGTTTTGGATGTGATTAGGGGAATCGCTGAACAAACGAATCTACTTGCATTGAATGCCGCAATAGAAGCAGCAAGAGCGGGTGAGCAAGGACGAGGATTTGCTGTTGTTGCTGATGAAGTAAGAACTTTAGCCAGTAGAACACAAGACTCAACCCAAGAAATTGAAACTATTATCGTGTTACTACAAAAAAGAACACAAGAGATTGTTAAATTAATGTCGACTTGTCGTGATCAAGGAGAAGAGAGTGTAAAGCAGGCTAGCTTAGCTGGTGGCATGCTGGAAGAAATAAACCAGAATGTTGCTTTAATTATGGATATGAACAGTGCAATAGCAACTGCTATTCAAGAGCAAACGACTGTTGCTGCTGAAGTGAATGAACATGTGGTGATGATTCGTGATGTTACTGAACAATCGAGCGATTCAGCTAATCAAAATGAACAGATGAGTGAAGAAATATCACAGCAAGCACAAGTGTTACATAATGAAGTAAGTCGCTTTATTGTAAAGTAAGCTATATCCGTTACCTTTCACAGTTGCACTATGTAGCATGCATTTGATTGGTAACGGTTATAAAGGTGTAGCGGAATCTATATTTGAGTGATGTTGATTATTGCTTCACGTGAATGACCTGACGTTTTAAGTTCATTTAAGTACTCTTGCCAACGTTGATCATGCTCTTTGATAAGTAGTTCTAGATAATCAGACGAATAAATAGCACTGTGTTGATCATCAAAAATAAAGCGGTAACCATGTTTACCTACATTTTCAATTGTTGATAGCTTCACTGTTTTTTTGTGGCTAACAATCGCTTGCTGTTTATTGGTAAGTGTTGGTGATAAAACACGTAAATATTCAAAGCTCAATTGAAACTCCTTACGATCATCACACTGGATCGTAAGGGTATTTTCTACCTTGTTAATAG
The DNA here is from genome assembly GCA_913061365.1 of uncultured Colwellia sp. GTDB lineage: Bacteria > Pseudomonadota > Gammaproteobacteria > Enterobacterales > Alteromonadaceae > Colwellia. The sequence goes on along the minus strand of CAJXUT010000129.1, from coordinate 5,690 downwards.
TCAAAGTGGTAATATTCATATTGATTATCTACTACTTACTTTTTATAGGATGAAACGGCTTAGATCTTCATCTTTAACAACTTCACTTAAGGTATTGTTTACGTATTCTTCATCAATCATGATGGTTTCACCAGAACGTTCATCAGCATGAAAAGATAACTCTTCAGTTAAGCGTTCCATCATGGTGTGAAGTCTACGAGCACCTATATTTTCTGTTGTTTCATTAACTTGCCAAGCTGCATTGGCAATTGCTTGTACGCCATCTTCGCTAAATTTAATATCAACTCCCTCTGTTGCTAACAATGCAATATATTGCTCTGTTAGAGAAGCAAAAGGTTCAGTAAGTATTCTTACAAAATCATCAGACGATAAGGCTTTTAGCTCAACACGAATCGGTAAACGACCTTGTAATTCAGGAATTAAATCTGAAGGTTTTGCCATTTGGAATGCACCTGAAGCAATAAACAAAATATGATCTGTTTTGATCATGCCATGTTTAGTGCTAACGGTTGAGCCTTCAACTAGCGGAAGTAAATCACGTTGTACACCTTCGCGCGAAACATCACCACCGCTGTTGCTATCTGCACGCTTACAAATTTTGTCAATTTCATCAATAAATACAATACCATTTTGCTCTACAGCATGGATGGCTTTTTGTTTGATATCATCATTGTTTACTATTTTAGATGCTTCTTCTTCTTGCAGTGCTTTAAAAGCATCTTTAATTTTTAGCTTACGTTTATTGGTTTTGTCACTCGACATATTTTGGAACATATTCTGTAACTGTGAAGTCATGTCTTCCATACCAGGAGGAGCCATAATCTCAACACCTACTGGCTGCGCAGCTAAGTCTAGTTCTATTTCTTTATTGTCTAATTTGCCTTCACGCAATTTTTTACGGAAAATTTGGCGAGTGCTTGTTTCTTCACTTTGTTCATCATTGCCAAAACCATCACGAGCAGGTGGTAATAAAACATCTAGAATTCGCTCTTCTGCAGCTTCTTCGGCTAAATGTTGTACTCGACTCATTTCGTCTTCTTTAACCATTTTGATTGCCATGTCAGCAAGATCACGAATAATGGTTTCAACTTCTTTACCAACATAACCCACTTCAGTGAACTTTGTTGCTTCAACTTTGATAAATGGTGCACGTGCTAATTTTGCTAAACGACGCGCTATTTCTGTTTTACCAACACCTGTTGGGCCAATCATTAATATATTTTTTGGCGTTACTTCGGTGCGTAAAGCTTCACTTAATTGCATACGGCGCCAGCGATTTCTTAATGCGATAGCTACGGCGCGTTTAGCATCACTTTGACCGACAATGTGGCTATCTAATTCATGAACAATTTCACGTGGTGTCATATCTGACATGTTTTTATCCTCGTTTTCTCTTGATTAACACCAAGACAATAATTTCTTAATTGGCTAATTAATATTGGAAGTTATAGCTCATCTATCGTTTGATCATGGTTGGTAAACACACAAATGTTGCCAGCGATTGTTAATGATTTTTCTACAATCTCTTTCGCGCTTAGTTCGGTGTTTTCTAATAGAGCGGTTGCAGCAGATTGAGCAAAGTTACCGCCACTACCAATGGCAATTAAATCATGTTCAGGTTGAACAACATCGCCATTACCCGTAATGATTAATGAGGCAGTTTCATCAGCTACAGCAAGTAAGGCTTCAAGTTTTCTTAGCGCACGATCACTACGCCAGTCTTTCGCTAACTCTACAGCAGCTTTGGTTAAATGACCTTGGTGTTGTTCAAGCTTACTTTCAAAGCGTTCAAATAATGTGAAAGCATCAGCAGTACCACCAGCAAAGCCAGCAAGTACTTTGTTATTGTATAAACGGCGTACTTTTTTGGCATTACCTTTCATTACGGTATTACCAAGTGATACTTGCCCATCACCACCAATGGCTACTTTGCCATTGCGTCTAACTGAAACGATAGTAGTCATATTAACTTTTAATCCGAATAATTTTGTTTTGAATGGTAATTAAATTGGGATCATTGCTGACTTTTCAAGGAAGGAGTTAAATTATTTCCATAAGAGAACCTGGCAGCGGTTTATACTATTATTTCTTAATTTGTGTTTATCTTGCTCTGCTAATCTTTTGCGACTATAGGGGCCTAGCACTACTTTATACCACGTACCATTACTGCCAACAGATTTTATAATTGCGGCTTCAAGACCAACAAAAGCAATGGTTGCTTTTAGTGTTTCTGCACGCTCAGTTGTTTTGAATGAGCCACACTGTAGGCGATATGGACCTTTTTGCTTTACTTCGTACTGACCCACTTCAATTTCTTTAGTTTTTAAGTTTTCAACGTAAGTCCATTTTTCTTTTGGTGGTTCAGGCAAGCTAGTTGCTGGTTTTGTTGGGCTTGTTGTTTCTACTTGGGTTGGCTCTTTTGTTATCGGGCTGGTTTTTAGAAACCATAGCCCGTAAACAAAGCCTGCGATCAATAAAATACTTAGCACACTGATAAGTTTGATTTTTACATTCGATTTGGGTTCAGCAGCAGGAGTACCCTTTTTATAAGGGTTATTTTGTTTTTTTTTTGCTGGTGTACGCTTAATGTAATCTTGATTAGACATGAATAGCTGAGGTGTCGCTGAAAAGTGCTGTTATTCTAACGTTTCACCAGTTTAAATCAATAGGGTCAATGTCTAAACTCCAGCGTACTTTATGCTGCCATTCGTTATTTGGTATCGCATTTAATAGTTGTAAAATAGCGATGTGTAATTCTTTTCTAGATTTTGATTGGAGAATCAAATGATAACGAAATTTCCCTGCTTTTTTTCCCATTGCAGCAGGAAGGGGTCCTGCAAATTCGCAGTTTGTTAATCTTTGTTCAGTTAACGTACGTAAAAACTTTTCAGGATAACTAGGGTAATTTGCTTCAGCGCGGATTAATGCTTGAAAGCTAAAAGGGGGTAACAAAGCTTGTTTACGCTCAATTAAGGCTTGCTTTGCAAAATGTTGATAACCGTTATGCACTAAATCTTGCAGTAAGGGGTGATCTGGATAACTTGTTTGTACCAGCACCTTGCCTGGCTTGCTAGCACGACCCGCACGACCCGCAACCTGAATGAGTAATTGCGCCATGTTTTCACTGGCACGAAAATCAAAACTAAATAAGGCACCATCACCGTCTAGTACTGCAACTAAAGTAACGTCAGGAAAGTGATGTCCTTTAGCAAGCATTTGTGTACCAATTAACAGTTGGTGCTTTTTCTCTGTAATTTCTTGTAGTAGCTTAGTGAGTTCGCCTTTTTTGCGAGTACTATCTCTATCAATTCTAACAACACTAACATCGGGAAATATATCGCTGATACGTTGCTCTAATTGTTCTGTACCTTGCCCAACTGGCGCAATTCGAACACTGCCACAGCTAGGACATTGTCTAGGAACACGTTTTTGGCTGCCACAGTGATGACATATCAGTAGCTGTTGTTTTTGATGAAAAGTATAAGGCTTATCGCAGCGTTGGCAATCACATAACCAATGACATTCTTGACAATTAATGGCTGGCGCATAACCACGACGATTTAAAAATATGAGTACTTGCTCACCGCGAGCGAGAGTTTGCTTGATTTCATGCTTTAAACTACCCGAAAGCCCAAACTCAATCTGTTGTTTGGCAACATCGATCAGCGCTATTTTTGCTTTACTGCTTTTGCCAGCACGCTGTTGTAATTGATGATATTGATATTTTCCTGAAAGTGCATTCTGCAGTGATTCAAAACTGGGTGTAGCACTGCCTAATACAATCGGAATATTTAATTGCCTTGCACGTAAAATAGCTATATCACGGCCATGATAGCGGAAACTATCTTGTTGCTTTAACGAACTGTCGTGCTCTTCATCAACAATAATCATGCCTAATTGGTGCAGCGGAGAGAAAACAGCAGAGCGTGTTCCTATTATAATAGCGGCACAACCTTGCTGAGCACTTAACCATGTGTCTAAGCGTTCAGTGTCATTTAAGTTAGAATGATGTAAACAAATGGGCACGTTAAAGCGTTGCTCAAAACGCAATAGTGTTTGTGGAGTAAGACCAATCTCAGGCACGATAACCAGTACTTGTTGATTATTAGCAAGTACATTCTCCATTGCTTGCAAATAAACTTCAGTTTTTCCTGAGCCCGTAATACCATCAATTAAATGACAGGAAAACTGCTCTGTTGATTGATTAATAGCTGCCACAATAATGGCTTGAGCAGTAGATAGTCGTTGTTTATTCTCTTGTGCTAACGCTTGCTCTTGCCAAGAAAATTTCTTTGGCTTTTGCTTTATCTCTTTTATCAGTGCTTTATTTGTTAAAGCGTTGAGCTGTGCCTTGCTATAGCCTAGTGTACGAAGTTCAGCCCAGCCAATGCCTTGATGCTTATCTATTAGCTGAAAAAGTGCGTATTGCTTTGGTGCTCTCTTTGCTATTTTATCAAGCTGTTCTTGAGAAGTTTCTGTACGGTCTTGGCTATGCCAAACCATTGGAGGCTGTATGTCTAATTTTTTTACTTGCCGTAATAGTTTAGGTAATGCTTGCTGAAACACATCACCAATTGGGTGGTGGTAATAGCTTGCACATAAATTTAAAAAACCAACTAAACTATCGCTTAAGTGAAAGCTGTCATTAAGACGTTTGGTGATTGGTTTAATTTTCTTTACATCAACATCGCATTCATTAGTGATTGATAAAACTATGGCAATTACATCTCTTTTGCCAAATGAAACAGCTACACGCTCTCCTACTTGTATGCTTGGTTGTTGCATATCTAAAGGAATTTGATAGGTAAATAGCTGTCGCATGGGCACAGGAACGGCAACTTGCACATAAGTTGTGGGTATTAATTGGGGAGATGTTGTCTGTTCTGGCACGTGATTAATAAAGGTATTAGTGTCTTTTTGTATGAACTATCTTATCTTAAAATGTTAGTTTTATTAATAAGTCTTTTTTAATCAATTTTGTGTCGCTTTCTACTTGCAGTCATCGTTGTGATCCTTTATTATTCGCCCCCATTAATTTTACTCCGTATGGTGCTTGGCGTTTTTTAGAAACGGCTAAGTGGCGATACGCCCAATTTCTCGAAAGAGATAGAGGTCCCCATGAAAGAAGGCATTCATCCTAGTTACGAAGCATTCAAGGCAACTTGTTCTTGTGGTAACGTTATTGAAACACGTTCAACAGCTAAAAAAGACATTCATTTAGACGTATGTTCTGCATGTCACCCATTTTACACTGGTAAGCAAAAAGCTGCTGAAACTGGTGGTCGTGTTGATAAATTCAACAAACGTTTTGGCGCTCTTAGTAAGAAGTAAGTTTTACTTTTTATTTGATTTGCTACTTGTTAGCAAAGCATCAAACGAAAAAAAGCGCCTTTTGGCGCTTTTTTTGTGTCTAAAAGATTATATGTACATTTTATATTTATTTTTTGTAATGATTTATTAAAAATAATATCAATTAGGCGTGATCTTCTTGAAAATCTTCTGTATAATCCGCGCTCCCTACGTTACAAACTGTCTTTTTATTACTTATAAGGTGGCTTTTAGGTAGTGAATGGGCGTTAGACTCGATACTCGAAGGGGTAATTGCGTAGTCTATTATTAACCGGCAGGGCAAACTAACTTATTAAAGAAAAGTTTGTACTTGTTATTTAAGTAACATATTTAATATTGGG
>CAJXUT010000128.1 GCA_913061365.1 uncultured Colwellia sp. | reverse complement strand
ACGAGATTCCTCTACGTCTCGTGGGCTCGGAGATGTGTATAAGAGACAGAACTATTATTATGAATAACTTCAACTTCTTTAATGATGCTCATATCATCAAAATCACCATAAATAATCGCTTCTGATTGGCCAATAACAGCAGTTAATGGTGTTCTAATTTCATGACTCATATTGGCTAAAAATTGACTTTTAATCATATTAGCGTCTTGCAATTCTTTTGTTAAAAACTCTAAGGCATTAGTACGCTTTTTCACTCTATCTTCCAAGTCTTGGGTTAACCGACTTTCTAGATATCGACGATATATAAAAAACAGAACCACTAACACAAAAGCAACACCTAACACGGCAAATTGACGTTGCTGCCCTGCTTTTGTTAATTCTAACTGCTGAAGTTTTTTACTTTGCTGTAAGCTTTGAACTTGTTGTGTCAATTGATCAGATTCAAACTGCGCTATTTTTTCATTAAGTGTTTCATTAGATAATTTTAGATGAGCGGCTTGATAAGCAAGTTGTGCTTTTAGGGATTCTATTGTTTTTCTGTCTGCCGCATGAATAAGTGACATCAAACCTAAATTCTCATTTATTAATTGCTGAAAACCCATTTTTTTTGCAATTTTCTCTGACAATTTAGTGTTCACCCGAGCGCCATTGATATCACCTTGATGAAAAAGTATTTTTGCTAAGGTATGCAAACTCCCAGCATGAACCATTTGATGTCCGGTTTTCTCACCTAATTCAATTCCTTTTATCGCATAATCATATGATTTATCTAAATGAGACAGTTCATAATTAATTTCAGCGAGGTTTTGTAATTGTGAAGCCGCTTCAAATTGATGTGCGTGCTTTTGAAAATAATTCAGTGCGTCTAATACATGCTGCTCCGCTTTATCATATTGGCCTGAATATTTATAAGATACTCCAATATCGGCTGACGCTTTAGCTACACCATGATCATCATTTATAGCGCGCTTTTTAATGAGCACTTCTTTAAGCATACTTATGGCAATATCATAACGACGTAAGCTAATATAAAGCGTGGCAAGATTGTAGCGAATATCAATTTTGTCCATCTCGTCGCCAAAACGTTGATATAAAGGTTCTGCTTGCTGATAACTTTTAAGTGCCCCTAAAGAGTCACCTTGTTTGCCCTGTACCAAAGCAATATTATTCAATAAATTAGCTTGTTTAATTGCTATCTCAGCAGAAAAAGGTTGTTTTAGAAAGTAATCTAATGAGTTTTGATAAGGAAGTAGCGCTTGACCATATTGCCCTTTGTAATAGAAAATAATTCCCATCAATTTATCAACTTTCGCTTGTTGTAACGGCAAGTTATTTTTATCTGTTAGCGCTTTAGCTTGTTGAATTACTATTAACGCTTTATTTAAATCACTTAATGCTAAATAGGTACGACTTTGTAATAACAATATTTTAATGCGTTGAAAAATACTAATGGTTTCACTTTCAAGTAATTTATCTAACTGAAGAACAATAGCTCCTTTATCTGTTTGTTGTGCAATTTTTGCTAATTTATCTTCAATATGTTGTGCTGTAGCACTTAGCTCAATTGAAAAATAAAAGACAAATAGCAACAATACGCGCCACATAATAAATCCTGAAAAATGGGTGATGAAGTAAGAACTTCCTACACTCAGTTATATCACTAATTTTTTCAAATGTAACTGTTTAGTAATATGCTTCAATCCTATTTTCTATATTAAACATCAGTTATGAGTAAATCTGCATATTTCTATTTGTTATCAGAATTTAACCTTGAGAGTTTTAGTGATGGTTTTCAAGCTCACTTACAATATACGGGTTACTATTTTTTATATTATTAGCGCTAAGATCAAAAAAAGCAGCGATATCGCTGCTTTTTATTAAGGGTCAAAACGTTATGAATCTAACGTATAATCCTGAAAGTTACTATCCACGTGTAAATTCTGGATAGGCTTCCATACCACAATCACTTATATCAACACCTTCGTATTCTTCCTCTGCACTTACGCGAATACCAATCGCTTTCTTCAGTGCAAACCACACAACAAAACTAGTACAGAATACCCAGACAAATATTGTTGCTGCACCAATTAGCTGGCCGCTAAAACTTGCACCGTCATTTGTAAGTGGCACGATAAGTAAACCAAAGAAACCAACCACACCATGAACTGAAATAGCACCTACCGGATCATCAATTTTTATCTTGTCTAATGCAATAATTGATAGCACAACAATAACGCCTGCAATTGCACCAAAAAATGTTGCTTGTAATGGTGAAGGAGTTGAAGGTTCTGCAGTAATCGCAACAAGACCAGCTAACGCACCATTTAATGTCATGGTTAAATCAGCCTTTTTAAATAGAATTTTTGCAAAGATTAGGGCTGAAACTGCACCTGCAGCAGCTGCAGCATTTGTATTTAAAAACACCATAGCAACTGAGTTTGCACTATTGATATCAGCTAGCTTTAATACTGAACCACCGTTAAAACCAAACCATCCCATCCATAAAATAAACGTACCTAAAGTAGCCATTGGTAAGTTAGCACCAGGAATCGCATTTATTCTTCCATCTTTAGTGTATTTTCCTTTACGAGCACCTAGGAGTAAAACACCAGCCAATGCAGCAGAAGCACCTGCCATATGAACAATACCTGAGCCTGCAAAGTCAGAGAATCCAAGGTCACCTAATGTATATAAACCAAAGACTGATTCACCATTCCAAGTCCAAGAACCTTCCATTGGGTAAATAAAGCCAGTTAAAACGACAGTAAATGCTAAGAAAGCCCAAAGCTTCATACGCTCTGCCACTGCACCAGAAACAATTGACATTGCTGTGGCAACAAAAACAACCTGAAAGAAAAAGTCTGATGCATTTGAATATACTGCACCGCCATCAAAACCTGCTTCTGCTGACTCAGCTAAAACCGTACTCACTAATGCTTCTGCATCACTTGCACCATCAAGCGCTATACCATTTAAGAAAATACCGCCACCATACATAATATCGTAGCCAACAATTAAATACATAATGCAGGCAATAGCGTACAAGGCAACGTTCTTTGTTAAAATTTCAGTTGTATTTTTAGCGCGTACTAAACCTGCTTCTAACATGGAAAAGCCAGCAGCCATCCACATAACTAAAGCACCGCACATAAGAAAGTAAAAAGTATCCAGTGCGTATTGAAGTTGAAAAATATCTTGTTCCATTGTCCCTCTCCTTATAAAGCTTCTGAATCTTGCTCACCAGTACGAATACGTACGACCTGCGCAAGGTTATATACAAAGATTTTACCATCACCTATTTTTCCAGTGTGAGCAGCTGTGGTAATTGCTTCAACTAGGCGTTCAACAATGTCATCATCTACAGCAATTTCCAGTTTAACTTTAGGGAGAAAATCAACTTGGTATTCAGCACCACGATATAACTCGGTATGCCCTTTTTGACGACCAAATCCTTTCACTTCACTTACCGTAATACCCTCTACACCAATTTCAGAAATGGCTTCGCGAACATCATCTAATTTGAACGGTTTAATGATTGCACTAACTATTTTCATTACAGACCTCTGTTTATTAAATTCTTTGTTCTTTACATTACAATTCACATACCAACTTATTTAAACCATAAAAATCATGATGTTATATTTTTAAATGTATATATTTAAAAATAGCTGCACCAAAATAGCACAGCTTTTTAAGCGTAAAGTTTTGCTTTGGTGCATTACTGGAAACAACAAAGGTAGGGACAATTTGAAACATTAGCGAAGAGCTATGACTTGCTCTACGCTAACTTTATTATGAATATAAGATGAAAAGTACGAATTAATTGGACTAAAATTGGCGGGGTTATTTCAATTGCCACACACTTAAATGAGGCTGGCTAAGTTTGCTATTTCTCCGGTTGGTTTTGATGATACGGGTGAGCTCATGATGCTCTAATAAATTAAAGTGAGGCATTAACGCTAATGATACTCCTTCAAAACCTGTAACATTTTCACCATTCACCTTTACTCCTCCTAACCAGTTTTCTTTACTTGTTAACTGCTCAGAAAAGTCATAGTTTGAAACAATAATAAGTAAACCTTGAGCATTTAAACGTGAGTGCACCTTCTGTAAAAAGGCACGGGGGTTATAATTTGTTTCAAGTACGTGTTGCGCAACAATAACATCATATCCGGTAAAGCCACTCTTAAGGTTACTAATATCCCCTTGGCTAAAATGTATGTTTTTACCTAAAGGCAAGTCAACATCGACTAAACTAAATTCATAAAAATCAACAATATCACCTTCATTTTCTAGTGTATAACGAACAGAATGACCTTGTTGTAAGCTAACCCCATGACGGATATAACGAGCAGAAAAGTCAATGGCATCTATATGGGTAAAATGTTGCGCTAAGATAAAGCTTGTATGACCAACACTACAGCCAAGATCTAGACAAGTGCTCGTGGCTATTTTATATTTTCTAACACTATTCATTATTACATCAGTCATTTGACGATAATAATTATCGACTGTTAATGATTCATAAGCATCTGCTTTTCCATAGTGAGCATGTAATTGTTGGCAAATATCAACATCATTTTCATAATGGTTTTCTGCAAGATTAGGTAAGTTATCACTTGAACTTTGTACATAACGAAAGCCCGCATGCTGAAAGAAGTGCCGCCTAAAGGCATAACGAGAATGCTTCATCGCTTCATTACCAGATGATATCCATGAGCCTCCCTTTATTAAATTATGTTTACCGTCGAAGGTCGGTGTAGAAAAGTCATCATACAAAGGGTGTACTTGAAAGCCTTTGAAACCATCAATGGGTGATTCTGTCCATTGCCAAGTGTTACCTACTATGTCAAATAATCCATTTTGTTCGAAGTGATTAACAGGGCAAGATGAAGCGCATCCTTCAATATTGATATTACCTGGTGCTACTTTCCAAGTACTTAAATCTTCAGTAATGTTTTCTCGTAAACAAAGCCACTCTGCTTCAGTAGGTAAACGAAAATACCCTTCTTTCTCTGTGTTATTTTCACTATTCTTCCAATTACAAAAAGCTTTCGCTTCCAGATAATTAACTTCAACAGGCCAGTTTAACGGTAAGGGGACTTCATTCAATAGATTACGTTGCCAATATACGTCTTCATTACAATCATTCTGTTTTTTAAACCAAAAATGGGGCATTTTTGCTTTGGTAAAAGCTAACCACTGTTTACCTTCATCCGACCAATAATCTAAACATTCGTAACCCTTAGCCTCAATAAAAGTTAAAAACTCTTGATTAGAGACTAAATACTTTGACGTATTAAAGTCCTGAAGATTTAACCCTTCATGACCATACTCATTATCCCAACCAAAAGTGTCATCGGTGGTAGGTTTACCAAACTGGATTAAGCGCCCTTTTATTGGCATTAATTGATTAATAGGCGCATCACCCGTTTGATTATATGTAAACCAAGGGGCAACAGGGGTGAGATAAGAAAGTGGTAACATTCTCATCAGTACTGAAGATGTCTCAAGATGAATACGCTCATGTTCGCAGCCCATAAGGATGATCCAAGCTAGCGAATCTTGAGCAATAGGTAACGCGAGGGGCATATTATCAATTAAGTTTTCTATAAGTTTAGCCACTTGTTTTCGATAGCTTCTTACTTCTTCAACGCTAGGCCAATCATAGTGTTCACTGTTTAGATCATCCCAGCTCATTTCATCAACACCAACAGCACAAATAGCTTCTAATTTGTTATTAACGCGCTCAGCAATAAACTTGCCCAAAATGAGCTTATTAATATAGAAACTAGCCGTATGACCAAAATAAAAAATTAATGGATGACGTAAGGGTTCAGGTCTTAAATAATAAGCACTATCATCATTAATTAATGAGAATAGCGACTCATATTCAGCCCATGTTTGCTTGAAGTACTTTTTTAATTCAGCTTTTTTTGCCGTTATACTTTTGCCATTTAAACGTGGGGGTTTAGCTCGCTCGTGATTACTGATATTCATAAATCCATTACTTATATTATTGAGTTAAATCATTAGCATTACTTGTTAAAAAATTAATCTGATATTGTTTTAGTATAGCTTTCTTTATTTGATCACCTAATTTCAGTGAGCCATCAGGTTTAGTGGCCATTTTTTCTTCAACTAAATTAATACTATCACTAAACCATGTACTCGCTTTAAATAAATCTAAGGCTCCTAGAAATTCACAATTATTATCTGTATATAAAGATGAGGGTAAAGGAGTTGGTGTAAAGTCATCAATGAATAAAGGAGTACTTTGCTCATAAGCTTTTACAGTATCTAATATATTTAATAAGCCATAAAGCACATTAATAAAAGGGTTGTAATAAATACTCGCGGCGCCTAACCTATGCTCTATACGCGCCGTTTTTTGCCAGTTTTGTTGTACCGATAAAACATTATTCTGGCTATCATATAATAAGGGCTCTTCTCCCATATTTTGATTATGTTTACCCAATTGTTTATATAAGGCAACACTGCCTTGATGGCCTCCTGAAATGTCTACAGGAGAACAAAGCTCTTGCGCTAAGCCATAACGAGATTTCAGTGCTAAACGTTCAAAAGCCGCTTCTTCTGGTAAATATAATAAGCAACACGCAAGACTTGTTCGTAAAAAGCTGTCTTGTAAGTGCTCACCAAAACCTTTTTCTGCAATAAGGTTTTTTCCTCTTTTATCCAGTACGCTAACATTCAGTTGCACAGCATTAGGAATATGAACAGCACGTATTTCACTTGCAAATATTTGACTAGACCCTGTTATTAGCTTTCCTTGGTCGCCAGACCAAACAACAGGCTGAATCAATGTTTCTATTTGATAATTTTTTCCATATATTTGCTGAAATAATCTTGGTAATGTAGTGATGATCTGCTGTAAGTTATAGGCCTCTTTTAGCGGTGTTTGACCGTTAAAAAGTGATACATATTCCCATTGGTTTTGCCAGTATTCACTGACAATCTCACCTTCAATATCTAACTCATATAAGCATTGATTGATTTTACTAAAATCTAATTGTTGTTCGCAGTGACTACCAATACGATAACATCCCTCTAATTCAAAATGAATCTGTGCTTTATAGCCCAACTGACCTAAGTAATCTTGTACTAAGGTAATGGCTTCAATGGCTAAATGTGGTAACTGAGATGAAGGTTGAATAACGCAATTACTCCGGATGAAATAAGAACATGGCTAGTTTTGTTTTAGATACGAATGTTGCATTATATGTTGATATTTTACGGCTCTATTTTTACCGCAATATTTTGCATGGTATAACGCTTTATCAGCCTCTAAATACACATCGGCACTGTTTGTTGTTTCAACTGATGTGGTTGAAATTCCAATACTGAGGGTTATATTGATCTGCTGCTGATTTTCACCTTTATTCTCGACATAAAAATCATACTCAGCAACTGTTTTGACTAAACGTTGTGCAATATGTAAGCATTGAACAGAGTCTATTCTGGGTAAAACACATAAGAACTCTTCTCCACCTACACGACCAACAGCATCTTCAACTCTTACTGTGCTATTACTTATTTTAGCAACTTCCCTAATCACTTTATCACCAAAAGAGTGACCATAGAGATCATTGATTTGCTTAAAGTCATCTATATCTATGAGCATGATAGAAACTTGATTTTTTTCCAAGTCATTACTACTGATTAGTTCATCAAGAAAATTAAAAATGTATCGACGGTTGTATGAATTTGATAATGAATCACGAAAAGATAATGCGAGCAACTTTTTACTATATCGCCATTGAAAATAAATGAATGCTACCCCTAATAAAATCAGCATAATAACAAAGCTAATGATATAAGTTTGTATGAGATTTTCTTGTTTTTGCTGAGCAAATTTCAACTCATGTACTTTGCTTCTTTGCTGCAATAGAGAAATTTCTACATTTTGTCGTTCTGCTTCTAGTGTGCCTCTAACTCTTAACAGTCTGTCTGCCGAGTTTTTCCTTAATTGTGCAACTTCCTTTTGATTGAACAGTTTGAGTAAGTTGTATGCCTTCTCATGCTCACCTTTTGCTTGAGATAATTGCGCACGTATTCTAATAACTTCTATTTGCCATCGAGTATCTTTTAACTCAGGTATTTCAGCAAATATAGACGCCGCATTGTCTAAAGACTTTTCTGCAAGGTTTAGCTTATTTAGCGCAATAAAGCATAACGCCTGACGTTTAAAAAGCTCTGCTTTATAATCAATTAACCCTGTTACATTAAGCGCTTCCTCAATATGAGCCAATGCTTTTGTACAATCACCTTTACCGGCTAGGCTCATTGATATGCCATATAAAGCATAAAATTTTCCATCCACATTATTAGGGCTAAAATTAATAGCTTTTTGATAGCGATAGTAATAATCCAATGACAAGTCGTACTTTTCCCAATACCGATAAGTTACCGCTATGCCATATATAGCTTCCACTTCATGAGCAGGATAGCCAAGTTGTTGATAACTCGTTAGTGCTTTTTGATAGTACTCAATAGATTGCCCATAATCATGTAAATACCCGTAGATAGCACCGTACACTTCATTAATTCTCGCCACTAAAAATTTATCGTCTAAGGCAATAGCTTCCACATAAGCTTTTTGAAGGTCGGTAAGTGATGATTCATAAAGTTCAGTTAAACTTCGCGTATAAGCCAACTCTAATTTTGCAGTGACTAATAAATCAGTATATTTATGTATTTTTGCTGCTTGTTTCGCTTGTTTTAATATGCGTTGAGATTCTTGATATTTACCATCACGTTGTAAAATGATTCCTTGAAAAATAGTAAAGTTAATGACAATTCGAGGAGGAGTTTTATCGTTGATTAAGGATTGGGCTGTTTTAACTGTTTTTTGAAGTTTATCAAAAAAGTAAAGTAGGTTTTCAGCTTGCGCTTTACGAAGCAGCCACCATAAATGTTCATTAGGAGAAGTATTAATGTATTCATCAGCCTGAGACTGAAGTTGCTGATATATTATCCACGGCTGTTGGTTCAACTCATGATTTACACCTTGTAGGTTTAGCCTATCAGTTTCAGTTGCTTGGACTACCTTTACAGTAACTAAGCTGCTCATTAGAACTATGGCAATGATAACTCTATAAACAAAATGCAATGTACAATATCCTTTCAAAAATATAACAGCATTTAAAACCGTATTTATAATTTCTTAGTTACAGTAACATACAAACTGTTTACTGCTAAATAGCAAAGCGTACATCTACAATTTAAAGATTTTATTAAACTCTTTAACTGAAAATCCATTTAATATTTGATCGCCAATTTTAAGTACTGGCACCCCACGTAGTCGTGTTGTAGCAAACTCTTTTTGCCCTTTTGGTGTTTTTACATTGCATAATCTAAAAGGTATCTTTTGCTGTTCTAAATAACTTTTTGCAGTTTGGCAATGTGGGCATTTATCTATGCTGTATAAAACAATTCTTTTCATAAATTTCCAGATAATTTTTCAATAGCAATAGTTAGCGTCTGCATTATATCAAATTACCTAAAAAAAAACCGCGAAACTAAGTTCGCGGTTTTCATCATTTTCGTAACAATTTAGTTGTCACTCGTAAATTAAATTACGCTGTTTTCTTTTCTGTAATAAAGAAGCTAGCGATATAAGAAATCAAACCAAGTAAGAATACTACACCAGCAATTTCACGTAACCAGTAGAAAATAGCTAATTTATCTTGAGTAGCCATAAAGCTTAATGCTTCACCTGACTCAGGGATACGTTGTAACCATACTTGTAAGATACCAGCACCTGTTAAGAATAATGTGATAAATACCATAGCAACAGTCATTAACCAGAAGCCCCACATTTCAACAACTTGTGCTTTATTACAGTTAGCTTCACCAATACCACGTAACTTAGGCATTGCGTAAGACATGATAGTCATAACGATCATAGCGTAAGCGCCATAGAAAGCCATGTGACCATGAGCAGCAGTAATTTGTGAACCATGTGTATAGTAGTTTACAAATGATAATGTATGTAAGAAACCCCATACACCTGCGCCTAAGAAAGCCATAACTGCTGTACCTAATGCCCATAAAGTAGCGGCTTTGTTAGGATGTTCACGACGACGACGGTTAACCATATTAAAGGCATATAAAACCATAGCGAAGAAAGGTAGTGGTTCAAGTGCTGAGAAGATAGAACCAACCCACTGCCAATATTCAGGTGTCATTAACCAGTAGAAGTGATGACCTGTACCTAAGATACCTGAGATAAGCGCCATAGCGATAATCACATATAACCATTTTTCAATTACTTCACGGTCAACACCAGTAACTTTGATTAATACATAAGCTAAGATAGCGCCCATGATTAATTCCCATACACCTTCAACCCATAAATGAACTACAAACCACCAGAAGTATTTATCTAATGCTAAGTTAGTTGGGTTATAGAAAGCGAATAAGAAGAATACAGCTAAACCAATTAAACCAGTCATAAGCACCATGTTAATGGCAGTTTTACGACCTTTTAATACAGTCATACCCAAGTTGAACAAGAAGCCTAACGCTACAATAACAATACCTATTTTGGTGATTGTTGGTTGTTCAAGGAACTCACGTCCCATGGTTGGCCATAATTCATTAAAGGTTAAGTCAGCTAATGTAGAATAAGGAACAAGTAAGTAGCCTAATATTGTTGCAACACCAGCGGCAACAAAAATCCAAAATAATGCTATTGCTAGTTTAGGACTATATAGTTCTGTTTCTGCTTCTTCGGGTATTAAATAATAAGCAGCACCCATAAAGCCAAATAATAACCAAACTATAAGTAAGTTGGTATGCACCATACGCGCAACATTGAATGGAATTAAACCACCAACAATATCACCAACAACGTACTGTAAACCCATTAATAAACCAAAAAGAATTTGGCCGACGAACAAGATCATAGCAAAAATAAAATAAGGCTTTGCTACGGCTTGTGATTGATATTTTAAAGTACTCACAGCTCTATCCTTCTATGTTTGGTGGCCAGTTATTAGCATCAAGCTCAGACGTCCACTTTAAGAATTCAGCTAAATCATCAATCTCTTGATCAGTTAAATTAAATTGTGGCATTTGGCGACGACCTGGAATATTTAATGGCTGTCTCTTATACACATCTCCGAGCCCACGAGACGTAG
>CAJXUT010000127.1 GCA_913061365.1 uncultured Colwellia sp. | reverse complement strand
CCTCTTCGTCGGCAGCGTCAGATGTGTATAAGAGACAGAGAGAAAGTAGGTTTGATAAAACAAACCTACTTTTTTATTAACTAACTATCTAGCTACCCAACCACCATCTAATACCATTGTTTGTCCCGTCATATTTTTAGCAACATCACTCGCCAAGTAACTAACTGATCCACAAATCTCTTCAATATCGATAAATGATTTTTTCGGCATCGGAGCTAACATAATATTATTAACAACTTCTTCTTCACTAATTCCATGCTCTTTAGCAGTATCTGCAATTTGTTTTTCAACAAGAGGAGTTTTCACATATGCAGGGCAAATTGTATTAATAGTAATATCTTGATCACCTGTTTCTAAGGCAATAACTTTAGAGAAGCCTATAATTCCGTGCTTAGCCGCAACATAAGCACTCTTAAATGGTGATGCCACTAAACCGTGTAAAGATCCAATATTAACAATACGGCCAAAATTATTAGCTCTCATTAACGGTAATACTGCTTTGGTCATCATCGCTGGACCAACTAATAATACATTAGTAATTAACTGCCACTTTTCTGCTGGAAACTCTTCTAGCTTTGAAACATATTGAATGCCCGCATTATTCACTAATAAATCTATTCGGTTATTATATTCATCAGCACGTGCAATTAAGTTATCAATATCTTCTTGCACTGTAACATCTAGCTTAAACCCTAACGCATCACCTCCTGACTCGTTAATACTTTGCGCTACATCTTGAGCCACAGCTAAATTTATATCACTAATCAGAACTTTATAACCTTGATTGGCTAAATCTTTTGCTATTCCTAAGCCAATACCACTGACAGAACCTGTTACTAAAGCTGTTTTTTTATGTGTCATATTCTCATTCCGTTTGTTTAATATTTATTTGTGTCTAAACAGAATATAACGATAACTCGCTAATGTTAACTAAACACTTAAACTTTTCTTCTATGGAAGCGATTTTTCTTTCAAAACTCAATTAACCACAACAAAAACATGGAATATAATATAATAAAAAGATATATCACGAAGTTATGTTCACTTATCGACCAGTTGACGTACATAAAAACATCTACTCTAATAATTGCCATAAAATGAACCTATTAAGTAAAATATAAAACAAGATAACCTCTAAAAACAGAATAAAATTTCACAAAGTATTCTACTAAAGTATATTGGTTGAATTATTCTCCTTGATATATGATGGACAAAGCTCAATCAATTTGAAGCTTATTTAACCTCTATATAATAATGATTAAATACAAAAGGAATAAGACTATGGGACGCATTGCATTAGTAACGGGTGGAACACGTGGAATAGGCGAATCTATTAGCGTTATGTTAAAAGAGAATGGTTATACTGTAATAGCGAACTATGCTGGTAACGATGAAGCAGCTCAAGAGTTTACTGATAGAACAGGTATCCAAACATCTAAATTTGATGTTGGCAATTATGAAAACGTAACTCAAAGCATTAAAGACATAGAATCTGATTTCGGACCAATTGATGTACTTGTAAACAATGCCGGTATTACAAGAGATGGCACCATGCACCGTATGGACTTTGATAAGTGGAATGCTGTTATTCAGACTAACCTATCATCATGTTTTAATACTTCTCGTGCAGTTATTGAAGGCATGAGAGAAAGATCATTTGGACGTATTGTTAATATTGGTTCAGTTAATGGTCAAGCTGGCCAATATGGTCAAGTTAACTATGCCGCTGCAAAATCTGGTATTCACGGTTTTACCAAAGCACTCGCACAAGAAGGCGCTGCAAAAGGTATTACGGTAAACGCTATTGCACCTGGTTATGTTGAAACAGATATGGTTCGTGCTGTACCTGCTGACGTTCTAGCAAAAATTGTTAGAACAATTCCTGTGGGTCGTTTAGGCCAACCAGAAGATATTGCTCGCTCTGTATTATTCTTAGTATCTGATGATGCAAGTTTTGTTACAGGCTCTACCTTATCTATCAATGGTGGTCAGCACATGTATTAAATATAAAAGTATATTATTATAACTTTTATATTATGAGCGCAGATGATAATTCATCTGCGTTTTTATTTTGAATAAGCTTAATTACCCATTCTTTTTTGGCTTATTTAAATAAAGAAAATAAGCAGATGATATCCCGGCCGAAGCAAAAACCATACACATCACCATAATTTGATATCTAACAGCAATAAAAGGTGAAACACCTGAAAGTATTTGCCCCGTCATCATTCCAGGTAAAGAAACAATCCCAACCGCTAAAAGAGCGTTTACATTAGGGATCATTGATGCTTGAAATGCAATATTTCTAGCTTGCTCATAGCTTGCCTTATTTAGCAATTCTGCATAAAAGCGTTCACCCGATAAACTAATACTGTTCATACAGCTGGCGAAAATCATACCGGCAAGTGGTATTACTGTTTGAGGCTGATACCAAGGAGTAAGCTGTAAAACGCCTTGAGTTATAATGAATAAAGTCAGAATACCGCTAACAGAAGTTGCCAAAATAGCCCGTTTAAAGAGAAACCCCTTTGAGGCTTTTATATTATTTAATGCAATCCAACTTGAGAATAGCACCATAACCATCAACAAGGATAATACTAACCAAGCACTGTTTGATTCGAATATATAACTGAGGAAAAAGCCTACAAATAGCAATTGAATCAACATACGAATTAACGCAAGCATCGTTCTTCTTTGTAGTAAAGACCATTTAAACTGAATAAATAAAACAACGATTACAGGAATAAAAGCTAACGCTAGCTCTGGTAGTTCAATTATTGTTAATGATTTTTCTGACATACTTATTGTTAATTTACACTTATAAATCAGCGACAGTCATAGTGTCTACCATTAGTTGTACTGTGCGCTTACCACGAAATTCATTAATATCTAATCGATATGCTAGGTGTACTTTTTTTGCATTCGCATTTGGCCAAGCCTTAATATCTATATTAAAGGCAATAGCGTCAAATACCTCACCTTGCTTTTCTACAAGCAGCTTTAAATGTTTTTCACCAACAATACGTTGTTGAACTAAACTAAAAGTGTCATCAAATATCGGCTCAGGAAAATTTTGTCCCCAAGGACCAGCTTCTCGTAATTGCTCTGCAAACGTCAGCGTTAAGTCATTAAGTGCTAACTCGCCATCGGATAGTATTATACTTTGTAGATCTTCAGCTTTAAGCCATTTACCCGCTAACTCATTAAACAAAAGTTGAAATTTGTCAAAATTGCTTCGCTTTATCGACAAACCTGCAGCCATTGCATGACCACCAAATTTAAGAATTAAATTAGGATGCTGACTATCAATATGTTCTAATAAATCACGAATATGTAATCCAGGGATTGAACGAGCCGACCCCTTAATTTCTTGTTGCTCACTATCAAGCAAGTCTTCTTCATTGCCTTTGGCAAACACAATACATGGTCGATGAAACTTTTCTTTTAATCTACCTGCAACAATACCGATAACTCCTTGATGCCAATCTTGGTGATACAAAGCAATTGCATTAGGTAAATTATCTTCTGAAAATTTCAGTTGTTGAAAAATAGTTTCCGCTTCAGATTGCATTCCTTGCTCTATTTCACGGCGTGCTTTATTTAAATCATCAAGCTCCGACGCCATAATGCGTGCGCTTGCTATATCTGGTGCTAATAAACAATTGATACCATACGACATGTCATCTAAACGACCGGCTGCATTGATTCTTGGTCCTAAAGCGAAACCAAAATCAGAAGCGACTAAGCGTTGTTGATTTTTTTTAGCAACTTCTATGAGTGCTTGAATGCCCGGACGAGTTTGTCCTGCACGAATACGTTTTAAACCTTGTTCAACTAGGATTCTGTTATTCACATCAAGTGATACCACATCAGCAACAGTGCCTAAGGCAACTAAATCGAGCAGCTGTGCTATATTGGGTTCACTAATATTATGTTCAATAAAGTAGTTTTTATCTCTAAGGTAGCTTCTTAAAGTGAGCATTAAATAAAAAGCGACACCTACTCCAGCTAGTGATTTACTGGGAAATGGACACCCCACTTGATTAGGGTTAACAATAGCATCCGCTTTTGGCAGCTCAAGACCGGGTAAGTGATGATCAGTAACGATCACTTGTAGACCAAGCTCTTTAGCACGATTAACGCCGGCAACACAACTAATGCCATTATCAACCGTAACTAACATTTGTGCACCCTTCTCAGCCGCTAGTTCAACTATTTCAGGTGTTAATCCATAACCATACTCGAAGCGATTTGGAACTAAAAAGGTATGATTATGGCTTCCCATTAATGTTAATGCCACCATCATTAATGCAGTACTTGTTGCCCCATCGGCATCAAAATCACCAACAATACAAATATTGGTCTTATTTATTAAGGCTGCATGTAATAGCGGACAAGCCTCATCTAAACCTTTTAAAGAGTTATCACTACTATATTTTTGTAAACTTAGCCCTTGTAAATTACTCACTTTAAGTTCAAGTTGTTGCGCAGATTCAACGCCTCTGCTTGCGTAAATTTGCCTAATACTTTCAGGAATAGTACTAGGCAAATACTCAATAGCCATTTTTGAACGGCGAATTATTTGTTTTTTCATAAGTTAATAAAGCTAAATATGTTAACCAAGTAACTTAAAGAGTTTGCAATAACTGCTCTAATTGAGCAGGAGGTTGATAACCAGGGATCATTGCGCCTGTTGATAACATAATAGCAGGCGTACCATTTACCCCAACCTGTCTGCCAAACGCAAACTCTTCTTCAATGGGTTTATCGCAAACTCGATAGCCAATACCTTTACTATTTTTAGCATCTGTCATCGCTGTTTTTGAATCTTCATGGCACCATACTGAACGAAGATCTTTAAAGCCCTCGGTATAATTACCCAGACGATCTTTTATCCCTGCACGCGGATATGCTAAATAGCGAAAGGTAATCCCTCGAGCATTATAATCATCCATTTGCTTGTGCATTTTACGACAGTAACCACAAGTAATATCAGTAAAAACAGTGACAACATATTTCTCATCTTTAGCTTTATAAACAATCATGTCATCTTTGAATTTTTCCATGCCTTCTAAACGCATTTTAGCTAAACTTTGTTCAGCCAAATCAGTCACTGTTGTGCCTAAACTATAAACTTTACCTTGAATAAAGTAGTCGCCATTATAACTTGAATAAAATAAGCCTTGGTCTGTTATCAATAAAGCAATACCAGGAACAGGCGTTTTCTCAGCTTTAACAACAGTTAGCCCTAATTTAGCCTTAATTTTAATTTTTAGTAGTTCAACATTTAATTGTGTCTGATCTACTTTAGCTGGTTTGGCTAAGGCACTTGGCACTTGTGATGTATCAGCAATCACCTGCTTATTAAAGAAGAAACCACTCACGACTGTAATAGCTAAACTACAAGTAACTAAAACCTTTTTAAACATACTTTATTCCTAAATTATCAATTAACGAGTACATGCTAATAGTACAGACCGTTTTAATACCGATGAAATTACAGCCGTTACAGCAATTTTGCAAGATTAAATTGAATTGTACTAAATGATTTTGGTAAAATCCCCGTAATTCTATACTTCCATTGTTTCTAGGAAACTTTCATGAAAATTGGTTTATTCTACGGTTCCACTACTTGTTATACAGAAATTGCAGCTGAAAAAATTCAGGCTGTCATGGGAGCTGATCTTGTTGAAATACATAATATAAAAGAAGTAGCGCTTGCAAACTGTCTTGATTATGATTTTATAATTTTTGGTATTTCAACGTGGGATTATGGCCAAATACAAGAGGACTGGGAATCTGTATGGTTAGATATTAATACCTTAGATCTCAGTGATAAAGTCATTGCTTTATACGGTATGGGCGATCAAATAGGCTACACCGACTGGTTTCAAGATGCGTTGGGTATGTTACATGAGCAAGTTATTGCCCAAGGTGCTCAATTAGTTGGCTATTGGCCAAATAAAGGCTATGAATTTGCTGCCTCTAAAGCATTAACCGAAAATGATGAGTATTTTGTCGGTTTGTCTCTTGATGAAGATAATCAATATGAACTTAGTGATGCGCGTATTGACCAGTGGTGCGAACAAATATTAATTGAGTACAGTGAAAAGTAACAAGATAAAATGGTTACAGCTGTTACTAAAAATACTATAATTATCGCTTCTATAGAAATTCCCAACTTAGTGAAAATCCCATATGTTTGAGCAATTTGATCTCGACTCAGAATTATTAGCCAGTATTAATGAACTTGGCTATAAAAAACCAACCTCTATTCAAGAGCTGGTTATCCCTAAAGCAATGATAGGAAAAGATATTCTTGCCTCTGCACCAACTGGTACAGGTAAAACAGCGGCATTTTTATTACCTATTGCTCAACATTTACTTGATTACCCTCGTACAAAACCAGGATTTCCTCGTGTTTTAATATTGACTCCAACACGTGAACTTGCCATTCAAATTGGTCAAGACAGTGAGCAAATAGCCAAGCTGACAAAAATTAAAACGGGTGTCATTACAGGTGGGGTAAATTACGGTAGCCATGATGATATTTTAAATAGCACTACCGACGTGCTTGTTGCTACACCCGGTAGGTTATTAGAATACATTGAAAACGAGCAGTTTGATGCCCGTGAAATTGAAATATTAGTATTGGATGAAGCAGATCGCATGCTCGATATGGGCTTTAGTGAAGCCATTAATCGTATTGTTGGTGAAGCTCGCTGGCGTAAACAAACCATGCTTTTTTCAGCCACCTTAGAAGGGGCTGGTGTTATTCGTTTTGCTAAAGAAGTATTAACTGAACCAGAATTTTTAGAATCTTCTCCTTCAAGAAAAGAAAAAGCAAAAATCCATCAGTGGCTTCATATTGCTGACAGTAGCGAACATAAATTAAAGCTACTAATTAATACACTAAAACAAGAAGGTGTAGAGCGCGCTGTTGTTTTTGCCAATAAACGTGAAACAGTACAATATTTATCAGGTAAGTTATACAGCGAAGAACTTCCTTGTGTATGGCTTGAAGGTAAAATGCCGCAAGACAAACGTAACAAGTCTATCTCTCGCTTCAAAAGTGGTGAAATAAAAGTACTTGTTGCTACTGATGTTGCTGCACGTGGATTAGATATTGATGATATTACTCATGTAATTAATTTTGATATGCCACGTAAGGTTGATATTTATATTCACCGTATAGGCCGTACTGGTCGTGCAGGTTTAAAGGGTACGGCAATATCATTAGCAGAAGCACATGACATGTCGGTTGTTGCTAAAATAGAACGTTATCAAGATGAGCGATTACAACGTCGTGTTATTGATGAGCTAAGACCTAAGCATAAAGAAGCCCGTGTTGCGAATAAAAAAGTTAAAATGAAATTATCGACATCACAAAAAAAAGCAAAAGCAAAAAAACAAGCAAAGAAGAAAGTAAAAAAATCAAAGGCTAAATAACCACTGATTATTACCTATAAAAATGCCAACATATCTGTTGGCATTTTTGTATTCTCATTATAATAAAGAAAATATTCTGTTAGCTAATATCGTTATTATTCACTCTCTTTACGAGTAAATACCAAATCATTACCTTTGCTCAAATCGCTACTAAATTGATAACCGGCTAAATCAAAGTTTTTGACTTCTTCAATACTAGTTAACTTATTCTGAATGATATAACGAGCCATTAAACCACGAGCTTTTTTCGCATAAAAGCTAATCATTTTATATTGGCCATTTTTCCAGTCTTTAAATTGTGGCGTAATAAGAGTCGCCTTTAACGATTTTTTATTAACCGCTTTAAAATACTCATTCGAAGCGAGATTAATTAATATTTCATCCCCTTGAGCAGCTAATGCTTGGTTCAACTCGTTAGTAATAATATCCCCCCAAAACTGATACAAATTTGCACCACGATCATTATCAAGTTTTGTTCCCATTTCAAGACGATAAGCTTGCATTAAATCAAGCGGTTTAAGTAAACCATATAGGCCGGATAAAATACGAAAATGTTGCTGCGCAAATTCAAAGTCATCTTCACTAAACGAATTAGCATCTAAACCTGAATAAACATCACCATTAAAAGCTAATACTGCTTGGCGTGAATTTTCAGGTGTAAAAGGTAGAGACCATTCACCAAAGCGAGCTGCGTTAAGTCCTGCTAATTTATCACTTAATTTCATTAATGTGGCAATTTGATCCGACGACAGTTTAAGACAACGTTCAATCAATACTTCACTGTGTTCAAGTAAGGTTGCTTGACTATTTTTGGTAGTGGCTAAAGGAGATTCAAAGTCTAATTTTTTGGCTGGAGAAACGACAAGTAGCATAATTTTATCTATTTTCTTATGGATTACATTTACGTAAGTTCACTATACCATAGGATAAATACAATTATAGCGCATTATCTTGTTAAACTAATTGCTACATTTCTAGCACAAATAATTTTTTAAACAAAAATTTAAAAACTTAGCTCAAATGTTATCTAAATACGTACTTTTTTATATTTTTATGTAGTAGTATTTTATCAACTAAATTCATCCATACTATTTTGCAAACTGCTTAGGTACTGCCATGACAATTTCACTTTCTCAACTTGAACAATTAAAAAAAATGACCACTGTTGTTGCCGATACTGGCGACATTGAAGCAATTGCTAAATTTCAACCACAAGATGCCACAACCAATCCTTCTTTATTATTAAAGGCTGCGGCATTACCTCTATACCAATCATTATTAACTGATGCAGTAACATGGGCAAAAACACAATCCAGTGACGCTAATCAGCAAGTTATTGATGCTGCAGACAAGTTATCAGTGCTCATTGGATTAGAAATTTTAAATACTGTTCCCGGACGTATTTCAACTGAAGTTGATGCACGCCTTTCATTTGATACTGACGCATCCATTGCCAAAGCACATAAATTAATTGCTATGTACAATGAAGCAGGTATTAGTAATGAACGAATATTAATCAAACTTGCTTCTACATGGGAAGGGATTAAAGCGGCTGAAAAATTAGAAAAAGAAGGTATAAACTGTAACTTAACACTATTATTTAGTTTTGCTCAGGCAAGAGCTTGTGCTGAAGCTGGTGCTTACCTTATCTCTCCTTTTGTTGGACGAATTCTTGATTGGTTCAAAAAAGATACAGGCCGTGATAGTTATCCAAGCGATGAAGATCCCGGTGTTATCTCAGTAACCAATATTTACAACGATTACAAACGTAATGGTTTTAACACAGTAGTAATGGGAGCTAGCTTTAGAAATACAGGTGAAATTTTAGCCTTAGCTGGCTGCGATCGGTTAACTATTAGTCCACAATTAATGGATGAGTTAGCCAATAGCACCGAGCCTTTTGAACAGAAACTTAAAGCTACCACTGAGCAGGTAAGCCAAGAAGCACCATTAACCGAAACTAAGTTTCGTTGGTTAATGAATGAAGACGCCATGGCAACAGAAAAACTCGCGGAAGGTATTAGAAGCTTTACCGTTGATCAAATTAAGCTTGAGAAGCAATTAGCTGAAATGTTGTAGTATCTGAAAGCTTATTTTATAAGGCTATTTGCGCTTTTGAGGAGTGCTAAAGTTTTAAATAAAATATACCTCTAGAATAATGCTACTTAGAGGTATATTTTGCTACAGTATTTTTTTCTGCGCTAAATAGTTGCTTACTTCAGTTAAGTAAGGTTTATATTTTTGCCAATTCCCCACTGATTTATTATTAATTGGCTGCCTTACTTGCACTGCACTTGCTGTTGCTACAGGTGCTAAATTTTTATCAATATCTAAACACTGTATTTGCCAGTCTAAACCACAAAACTCAATGATTTTCTTTGCTTCTTCTTCCGGGTTTTCTACTAATTCTTCATAATTAACTACATAAAAATTATTGGGAAATAACCTCAGCCATAATTTTGTTAATTGCCTAAATTGAAGATAAAACTCTGCCGTCGTTCGTAAATCGTAAGCATAATTATAATAAGAAAAATTCACTGCAAATAATTGTCGATAATTACTCACAATAGTATCTAAAGGTCCTCTATCTAAACAAACTATTTTTGCATTAGGTAACGCCTTAATTATAAAACCTGCATACAAAACATTTAATGGCATTTTATCAACAAATTTAGCCGTGCTTCCCGTAATAGCACGAGTACTATCAATATAAGCTTTGCCTAATTCACTAAAGTCTATTGAGGCTGCCGCTTCTACCGTTTCTTTATCTATTACTTTATTAGTGGTTGTTTTAGCTAGCTCTTTTAGTAATAAACCAAAATGTTGTAATTCACCGGCACTGGTAACATCAGTATGCTTTGATAATATTCGTTCAACCAGAGTTGTTCCTGTTCTAGGCATTCCGACTACAAATAGCGCTTCGTTAGAATCATGTCCACTATTCAAGTCATTTACAATGCTATTACTAGCATTTGAATGATGAAATAAATCTTTTAGCGCTGTAAACATTTTTTCATCATCAGCAAATTGATAGGTTATTTCTGCTAACTTAGCTTTTTTACTCTGACTTAAATAATGATACGCTTTATCGTAATTATTAAGAGCTTCATATTCTCTTGCTAATGCGTGGCCAATATAGAGTATGTCATCTGTTTTGGTTAATTGCCCATATAGACTAGTTAATTCTTCAATATGGTTATTATCAGCTGTTATATTACCTAAACTTGTTAACGCAGCATGGGCTTTACAATACCTTGGCATTAAAGATACGGTTTTTTCATAGGCACTGCGTGCAGCCTTAAAGTCCCCAATAAACTTTAATGATGCGCCAAGGTTGAAGTAAAAAATACCATTGTTATTATTAGCAGCTACCGCTTGTTTAAAAAAAGGTACCGCTTGTTGATGTAATCCAATTCGGCTGTATGCAACGCCGATGGTATCAAACGTTAATGCTGACTTAGTTGCTAATTTAACGGTTAATTTTGCTGCTTTATTGGCATGATGTAACGCTTGAACATGATCATTGACTAACGCGTAATGTTTCGCTAACTGTGCAACATACTCCACTTGCTCTGGTGCTAGCACAATAGATTGCTTTATTAATTGAATTGCCTTTGCATGATTGTGATGGACACTTGCAATCATCGCTAATAAAAAATACCCGTCAGCAAAATACTTGTCTTGAGACAATATACTTATGATAAGTTGATGAGCCTGCTGATACTGCCCTTCATTAATCGCTGTCTCTTATACACATCTCCGAGCCCACGAGACGTAGAGGAATCTCGTAT
>CAJXUT010000126.1 GCA_913061365.1 uncultured Colwellia sp. | reverse complement strand
AACCGCAGACCTCTTCGCTGCCAGCGAAGCGCTCTCCCAGCTGAGCTATAGCCCCGCTTGTTTAAATATTTCCATCTAAGGAAGTAATTCAAACGGTCATACTAAAAACTGGCCTAATAGTTATTTAGTACTTCCTTTCATAAAAAGGAATTTTCAATTAACGCTCTTTTAAACATTTGAACGCTTGCTGAAAACGAGGCGCATTCTAAGCAGCGACCTTAAAACTGTCAACACTTATTTTGCAAAAACAGTAAAAAAATAGCAAATAACTACTTGAGTGATTACATAAGAATCAACTTGCTTATTTTTTACTTAACTAATTGTTTGAGATGTACAATTTGTAATCTAATGAATTATAAATAAGTAACTGAGCATATTACGTAATAATAGCTTAGTGCTCTACCCCTTTATTTTTACAGAATTTACAGGTATTGTTAATTACACAAAGTACTACAGTGTCTCAAATATAAAAAGAATGCAGTTAAATAAATTAAACATTGTTGCTATTGGCGGTGGTCATGGGTTGGGTAGGGTTTTATCAACGCTATCTTTTATGGAGAGTAAACTTACAGGCATTGTAACCACAACTGATAATGGTGGCTCAACAGGTAAACTAAGAAAGCGCAGTAGTTCTATTGCGTGGGGTGATTTACGTAACTGTTTAACTGAATTAGTCGATTCTGACTCCGTTGGTAGTCAGCTTTTTAATTTTCGTTTTGATGGAAATGACGAACTCGGTGGCCACAACCTAGGTAATTTGATTTTATATGGTCTAGGAGAGGTTCAATCTCGACCTCTGGACTCTATTAAATTGGTCAGACGGATATTAAGAGTTAAAACGCCCGTTTTACCTATGTCTGAAACCCCAACAGATCTATTAGCATTTTATCCCGAAGGACGTTGTCGTGTTGGTGAGCTTTCTGTAGATGAAATGCCCGTTATGCCAAAAAGTTTAATGCTTGCCCCATTAGTTAAATCTATTGAACCTTGCTTAAAGGCAATCAATAACGCAGATTTAATCATATTAGGCCCTGGGAGCTTCTTAACCAGTGTTATCCCTCCCCTGTTAGTTAGAGATATTAGTAATGCGATTGCTAATAGAAAAGGACATTGTGTTTTTGTTGATAATGTCGTTTTAGAAAGCAGCCCAGCAGCAAAGCTTACTATTGATGAAAAACTACAATGGATTGAGGAAAATGTTGGCTGCTTGCCTGTTGATAGTGTTATTTGCCAAGATAAGACAATAGTATCTGAAAAAGTAAATGTTATATGTTGCGATTTAGCTCACAACAAACGACCACACCATCATGATAAAGTAAAACTAATCAAAGCACTTGAAACCTGTGTGAATAGTTTTAGTACACAAGAAGCGTTAGGGCTAGAAATAGATACAAGCAATAATTCTGAAGCTTCTGACGGCATCGAACAAAAATCAGCTTAAATTATTATCTGATTAGTCACTTCAAGATATTTGTATTAAACCATTGATATGAAACTAACCTACTTGCTGCAATCTGCTGTGATTGCTAAGCAAGTAGTAAAACGAACTCTTTTTACAAATACCTTAATCTTCACTCATACGACTAGCCACAGCACCTTTTTGGTTTTTGTACTTAGCATCATTACGTTTGTTGTACGGTCTTAATGCGCTAGATGACATCGTTTCAAAGTTCAACGCTGCAATTTTCATTTTAGGTCGCAGTGCTAAAGGTAATTTCCCACTATTATAAAATTCTAGAACAATTTGACCTGACCAACCGGGATCAATTCTATGTGCCGTAACATGAACCATTAAACCTAATCTAGCTAGAGAAGAACGGCCATCTAACCAACCAACGATATTGTCTGGTAGTGTCACCGACTCATAAGTAACCGCTAATGCAAGCTCACCAGGATGTAAGAAAAATGCATCGCCATCTTTGATAACAACTTCATCACTCATTACTGCATCCATCGCTTCTTGCATTTCATCTTTAGGTGCACTTAAGTCAATAAAAGGAGCTGTATGGTCTTGAAAAACACGAAATTCATTACCCAAACGAATATCGACACTCACCCCTGAGATCATTGATGCATCCGGTTTTGGGGAGATAACAATTATTTCATCATCTAAATATTGTTCTATATCTTTATCACATAATCTCATAGTTACTTTCTTACTCTTTGATTGAATGCTTAGTTAATTACTAATCAATTATTTCAACCGTAGGGGTTAATGGGCTAGCGTTGTCGAGTTGTAAAAATAATTGCCCAACAATATTACGGGCTATTCTACGGTACAAGTGCGCAATTTCACCAGTGCTATTTTCTATAATATCTGAGTGACCAAAATCTGCATCTTCGCGTATATTCATATTCAAGGGTAATTGACCCAGTAATTGCGTTTGTTTGGAGTTAGCCATTTGCACTCCTCCTGCGTCTCCGAATATATGACTTTTATGTCCACAATTATCACAGACGTGGTAACTCATATTTTCAATAATGCCCAATACAGGTACATTGACCTTATCAAACATCGCAATGCCTTTTTCAGCATCAATCAAAGCCATGTCTTGCGGAGTTGTAACAATAACAGCGGCTGCAACAGGTACTTTTTGCGCCAATGTTAACTGGATATCTCCGGTTCCTGGTGGCATATCTATTAATAGGTAATCTAACTCCGGCCACGCTGTTTCTGTTAACAGTTGATTAAAAGCACCACTGGCCATAGGTCCACGCCAAACAGTAGCATCATTTTTATCAACCAAAAAACCAATCGACATTGCATGTAACCCATGCGCCATGATGGGATCCATAAGCTTACCATCAGCAGAACTAGGCTTAGCTTCTTTTAAGCCTAGTAACGTTGGAATAGAAGGACCATATATATCTGCATCAAGAATACCGACACTAGCGCCTTCAGCCATTAATGCATAAGCTAAATTAACCGTAGTTGTCGATTTACCTACACCGCCTTTTCCAGACGCAACAGCAATAATATTTTTGATATTGTTTCCACTTCCTCCAAGTGAGAAGCTTCGTACTGAATTAACAGCTAACTGTACATGAAATTCAACCACTTGATTTAAGGTGCTCGCTAACAAAGCTGCTACCTTATCTAATTCTCCTTGGCAGGGAAAAGGTAAAATTAATTCAACGATAATTGCTTTAGTTTGCTTTACATCTGCATGAATATGAAAGTGTGAACAGAGCGAGTAGACACCTTGGGGAAAATTGTCAGAACGATAGTTTTCTAATGTTTCTGTGATGACTTGTGCTTTATCTTCTGCGTTCAAATTACTTGCTAGAGAACTATCATTGACTTGTTCACTGCTTGGGACTTTTTTGGAGCTTTTATGAGAGAAAAATTTGCCGAACATATTATGACATTAATCATTTGAGTATAAACGTTAAATTCTGTACTATTGCAGCCATTATTACCATCAAAAAACACTATTTATTCATGTCTACAGATATTTCTTCTAACAGTTTATCAAAAAAGCGCAAAATTTTAGTTACTTGTGCTCTTCCTTACGCTAATGGTTCAATTCATTTAGGCCATTTACTTGAGCATATTCAAACGGATATCTGGGTAAGATTTCAGCGAATGCGAGGTCACGAAACTTACTTTGTTTGTGCAGATGATGCTCATGGCACACCTATTATGCTGAAAGCTCAGGAATTAGGTATCACGCCAGAAGAAATGATCAATGGCGTACGTGAAGAACATATGGCTGATTTTGCTGATTTCCATATCAGTTTTGATAACTATCACACAACTCATTGTGAAGAAAACCAAGCACTATCGAGCGATATTTATAATAAATTACATGCAAAGGGCCATATTAAAACCCGTGTTATTTCACAGTTATATGATCCTGAAAAAGGCATGTTTTTACCTGATCGTTTTGTAAAAGGCACTTGTCCTAAGTGTAAAAGTGAAGATGAGAATGGTGATAGCTGTGACAATTGTGGCGCAACCTACTCTCCTACCGAGGTTATTAACCCACGTTCAGTAGTATCCGGTGCTACACCGGTATTAAAAGATTCTGAACATTACTTTTTTGACTTACCAGCCTTTGAAGGCATGTTAAAAGAGTGGATTCGCAGCGGCGCTTTACAAGAAGAAATGGCGAATAAACTAAGTGAGTGGTTTGAGCAAGGCTTAAAGCAATGGGACATTAGCCGTGATGCACCTTATTTTGGTTTTGAAATTCCGAATGCGCCAGGTAAATTTTTCTACGTTTGGTTAGATGCGCCTATTGGTTACATGGGTAGTTTTAAAAATCTGTGTAATAAAAATAGCAGTATCGATTTTGATAGCTTCTGGAAAAGCGGCTCAGATGCTGAGCTTTATCACTTTATTGGTAAAGACATCATTTATTTCCATAGTTTATTCTGGCCTGCAGTACTTGAAGGCGCAGGATACCGTAAACCGACCTCAGTTTTTGCTCACGGTTTTGTTACCGTAAACGGCGCTAAAATGTCTAAATCTAAAGGGACATTCATTAAAGGTCGTACGTATTTAGAGCACTTAAATCCTGAATATTTACGTTATTACTACGCTGCTAAATTAACGAGCCGTATCGATGATTTAGACTTAAACCTTGAAGATTTTGCACAACGTGTAAATTCTGACTTAGTGGGTAAGGTTGTTAACATCGCCTCACGCTGTGCAAGCTTTATTACTAAACGTTTTGATGGCATGTTATCAACTAATATTGATAACCAAGCGCTTGCCGATGAAGTAATGGCTGCTGGCGACAGTATTGCTGCTCATTACGAATCTCGTGATTTTGGTCGTGGTATGCGTGAGATCATGGCACTTGCTGATAAAGTGAATGAATATATTGCGGTGAAAGAACCATGGCAATTAGTGAAAGATGAAAGCAAGCAACAAGAAGTTCAAGATATTTGTTCACTTGGCATCAATATGTTCCGTACCTTAGTCATCTATTTAAAACCTGTATTACCAGTACTTGCAGACAGCACCGCAGCTTTCTTAAATGATGAACTTATATGGGATGGACATAAAACACTATTAACAGATCATAAAATCAATAAGTTTAAAGCCTTATTACAACGTGTTGACATGGATAAAGTTAATGCGATGACAGAAGCATCAAAAGATAGTTTAGGTGCTGCGCCAAAAGAAGAAAAGAAACCTGCGAAGAAAAAGAAAGCAGCTAAAGTAGTAGATAATTCTGCAGCCTTAGCAAACCCACTTGCAGAAGACCCTATTTCTGAAGAAATTCAGTTTGATGATTTTGCAAAAATTGATTTACGTATTGCAACCATTGTGAATGCAGAGCACGTAGAAAAAGCAGATAAATTACTGAAACTGACACTTGCCCTAAATGATGACGCGAGCGAAACTCGACAAGTTTTTGCTGGAATCAAGTCAGCTTATCAACCGGAAGATTTAATTGGTAAGCAAACGGTAATGGTTGCTAATTTAGCACCACGTAAGATGCGTTTTGGACTGTCAGAAGGTATGGTATTAGCAGCAGGCCCTGGTGGTGAGGATTTGTGGATATTAAATCCTGATGATGGTGCTAAAGCGGGTATGAGAGTAAAGTAATAGCTAAACTTATACAGCTTAAATAACAAAATAAAAAAGGTATAGTGTAACGCGATACCTTTTTTATTGCTTAATTGCTTATAATTAAACGACTAAACACGTGAGAACATTGATGCTCAAAGCGTTAACAAGTTTACTAAGAAAAGTACCCGCTTCACTATTGATTATTATCGCTATGGTGACTGGGCTAATCGTTGGAGCTAGTACTTCCACTGTATTTGCGGGTGTTAACGAGATTGCCAATGCTTTTGTGATGTTGTTACAAATGACGGCTCTACCCTATATATCACTGTCGCTTATTACAGGCATAGGAAGTTTATCCTCAGATAAAATTAGTAGTACGATAAAGAAAAGTATTGCTATTGTATTCTCGCTAATCTCCATTGTACTTGTTTTCATCCTACTTGCTCCCATTGCCTTTCCAGACTGGCAAAGCGCTGACTTTTACAGTGTAAACACCATCAAAACAGCGCAAGAATTTGATCTTATCCAGTTATTTATACCAACTAATCCTTTTTATTCATTTGCCAATGGCCTTATTCCAAGTGTTGTAATGTTTAGTATATTGGTGGGTATAGGTTTGATGAATGTAAAGGCCAAGAAACAAACCTTACTTGCATTACTTGGGCTAAATAATGCCATTATTAATGTAAGTTCAATGGTAATGAAACTTGCCCCTCTTGCTATTTTTTGTATTGCTTTACGCGCCGCTGCCACTATAGATTCATCGCAAATTGATGCATTACTCGTTTATATTGTTACCGCCGGTGTTTTAGTTTTCTTACTTACTTTTTTAATACTGCCAGCCATTGTTGCCACCATTACACCATTTGAGTATAAAGACATACTTAGGACTACTCGTTCAGCTATGATCACAGCTTTTGCAACAGGAAGCTTTTTTATTGTTATCCCATTAATTGTCGAAAAAACGAAACAATTAATTGAACAAATGAATACCATCAACACACAACTAAAATTAAACGCAGTTACCGCCCCAAGTATTATCGTACCTATTAGTTTTAGCCTACCCATTGGTGGGAAGTTACTGGCATTATTATTTGTATTTTTTGCAGCTTGGTTTTCGGGTACGCAAGTAAATACAGGTAATTATCTTCATTTATTAACGGTTGGTTTATCGCAACTATTTGGTTCAAATTCGGTGGCAATGCCGCGTTTATTAGAACTGTTTAATGTGCCCAGTTCATTATTTGAATTATTTCTTGTAGCAGAAAATTTAATTGTTGGTCGGCTAGGCGCGCTGTTATCAGTAATATTCTCTGCTAGTTTAGTTATTTTAATTGCCACAAGTATCGTTAAACAGTTTACTTTTAAATGGCGAACATTTAGTAAATATTTATTAATACTGCCTGCCATTTCAATTATTGCTTTTATAACGTTAAGATTTACCTTTGATAGCATTAGTTTCCAATATCAGGGTTATAACAAATTTATTGAACGAGATTTTGTAATTCTTGATGTTAAAAGCACAGTACTCAAAGCACCAGAAAATATCGAAGCTAATTCTCAACCTTATGTTGATGTACTCACGCGTATAAAACAACGCGGATATATTCGTGTCGGTTATTTTAGAGATGATTTACCTTATACCTTTCATAACAGTAAAGGAAAATTGGTTGGTTTTGATATTGAAATAATTAACTTACTTGCTGACGATCTAGGTGTATCAATAGAGTTTGTTCGTATTTTCCACAAAGAAGCTAAAGAGTTACTTTCATCCGGCTATTTAGACATGACAACAGGCATTCCCGTTTTGCCTAACAACATGAAAGAATTAACTTTAACAGTCCCTTATAGTAGCCAATCTATTGCCTTTATTGTGAAAGATAAAAGACGCCATGAATTTACAGACTGGAAAACTATCTTTAATAATGAAAGCTTAATCATTTCAATTCCAGAGCTTTATTACAGTGAAAACTTGATAAAACGTTACTTCAAGCATAATAAAGTATGGGAAATATCCACTCCAAGATTATATTTTAAAGAAAAATATCAACATATTGATGCAATGCTCTTTGGCGCCCCAACAGCTTCCGCATGGACATTATTACATCCTGAATACACGGTTGTTGCACCTAAACCTGCACAGCCTCCCTTAGCAATGGCATTTGCTATTAATAGCGATGATAGAGCTTTTGAGCTATTTATGCGTAATTGGATTCAAATGAAAAAGCAAAATAACGATATAGAACGCTTATTTAATTATTGGATTGCTGGTAAAACCCCTCTTTCATTAAACAAGAAACAATAGGTACTACCTCAATATGAACAAAAAACACTTTATTTTATCAAGTATTATTTTACTAACGACTACTTTGATAACAAGTTGTAGCGGTAAACATTTATCAACTAACTTAGATGAAGAAAATTTTGACCGTTACTTTTCTGCTGCAAAAGTAAAAATTTATCAACAAGAAAGTGATATGCAAAGTCGATTTCACTATATTGGCGCTGTTGAGGGACAAGATTGTCAAGTTAAGCCTCATCATGCAGCACCTGATGAAGTTAATGCACGAACACAAGCACGACGAAATGCCTTTCAACAACAAGCCAATGGCGTTATCTTTACTGGCTGTACGTTATTATCATCACAGCAATTAGCTCAAATAAAAGAAAGTAACGATGCACAACAATGTCACGCAATTGTCATTTGTTACGCAAGAGCATTTGCTGTAGAAACATCGACTGAAAATTAAATGCAAAATACCTCTATAAGCGCTAACAATTCAAGCACCAAAGATAAAGTTGAATTCAATATCATTGGTCGAGTTAACTCACCTTACAAAGAAAAGTTTGCGATACCTCGTCAACCGGGTTTAGTCACATCAGCCAAAGCAACGATTGCACTGAGTAATAACGCAAACAATGAAGAGTTAGTAAGAGAACTAACGCAATTTAGTCATATTTGGGTGCTATTTATTTTTCACGGAACACAACAACAAGGTTGGAAGCCTTTAGTAAGGCCACCACGTTTAGGTGGGAATAAAAAAATTGGAGTATTAGCTACTCGCTCTACCTTTAGACCAAACCCTATTGGCATGTCAGTAGTGAAGCTAGATAAAGTCACTATTGAAAATAAACAGGTAATGTTGCATATATCTGCAATTGATTTATTAGATAAAACTCCCGTGGTAGATATAAAGCCCTATGTGCCCTATTCAGACTCAATTCCCCATGCTAATGCAGGTTTTGCGCAAACTCAGCCATCAAACAATTTAAGCGTTGTATTTAGCCCACAAGCGCAAACTTCCTTAGTAAAATACCGTGATACGTATCCTGATTTAGCCTTGTTTATTGAACAAGTACTGATGCAAGACCCTCGACCAGCTTACAAGCAAGGAAAGGATGACGGCAAAACCTATGGTATGAAGTTATATAGTTTGAATATTCAGTGGCAAATGACGGGGTTATCTAGTGTTGAAGTTATTGATATAACAGCTACATAAATATCATTACTTTCAAATTAAACACATAAAAAAACCGATATTAACATTGTCACTATCGGCATATTCATCAGTAATGTTGCTTTCTACATTTGAGCTTTAAAGCGATACATCAATAATTATTAATGTTGATGTCCGCCAACACCATGAGCATGTCCATGCTCAACTTCTTCAGCAGTCGCAGCGCGAACTTCAACAACTTCAATATCAAAAGATAATACTTTACCAGCCAATGGTGGATTAATATCAACTGTTACCATGAACTTGCCTGACTTAATTACTGTAACCTGACGCTGACCTTGTTCAGTATGAACAACACCAATCATACCTGCTTTCCATTTAGCATTTTTACTTGGTAAGCCTTGTAAATGCTTCACAGGTACACGTTGTACCATATCTTCCTGACGCTCACCGTAAGCTTCTTCAGGCTGTAATGTAACACTGAATTTATCACCCGCTTCTTTATCTGTTAACGCTTTTTCCAAGCCAACTAGGGTATTATTAGCACCATGTAAGTACGCAAGAGGATCATTTCCATGAGATGATTCTAATTCCTGACCTGCTTCATCTTTTAGTACATAGTGAAACTGAACAACACTTTTATCGGTGATTTTCATTTTATTTTTCCATTGTTAACAATTTGTAATTACGCGCAGTTTAATCTATCTACGCCCACAAAAGCAAAATAACTACACTTAATATAATTAAAAACATGCCAAAATATTCAATAGCCGTTATTTTTTCTTTAAATAAACGGTACGTTAGCCCTAAAGTTATAAAAAATTCGACCTGACCTAACGCTTTTACATAGGCTGCTGTTTGAAAACTTGCTCCAGTAAACCAGCCAATAGAACCTAAAACACTGGTCACTCCAACAAATAAGCATAAACGCCAATGCTTTAACATTAACCCTAATTGTGATTTATCATGGAAATACACATACGTTATTGAAATTAAAGACTGAACTGTAATCATAAAGACAAGTGTTACAGCAGCACTAACCATTAAATCTGTATGTAATGCTAGGCTTGATTCTCTGATGAGTAAGGTCGTAATGGCTAAACCTAAACCTGCTCCCAAGCCAAAAAGTAAACCCGTCATTGCATCAGATCCCGCCAACATTTCGCGCAAACTAAACTTAACTTTTGAGACTAAAAATACGCCTATAACGCCAACAATAACGCTTAGCCATCCCATAAAACTTAAAGGAGCTGCAAATAATAAAGCACCAACTACAGCAACCTGAATGGCTTCAGTTTTTGCTAAGCTGGTTGCCACAGCAAAGTTCTTATATCGAAATGCTGCCACTAAAAAAGCAGTACCTATAATTTGAGTAACACAAGCGATCAACGCATAGAATAAAAACTCATTATTCAATTGTGGAGCTTCAATTTTTTTAAACGATAACATCCATACAAGATAAATCCATGCAAAAGGAAGCGCGTAGACATAACGAACGGCAGTAGTTGCCATTGAATTCAACTTACCAGAAAGCTGCTTTTGGCCAGCAGTACGAACGGCTTGCATTGTTGCGGCAAGTAACGTGAAATAAATCCAAATTTCCACTGATATTTATCCTATTTCATGTAAATTAGTCATGATAAAGCAAACTCTTTATCTAATTGACTAAAACCTAAGCCACTGTGTTTTTCAACTTTAATTTGTACTGATATTCGTTCTTTCAAAGCCTCAACATGACTTATGATACCTATCATTTTGCCCGTTGCATTTAAGTTATCTAACGCATCTAAAGCAACTTCTAACGTATCATTATCTAAAGTGCCAAACCCTTCATCTAAAAAGAGTGAATCTATACTTGTTTTGCTGCTGACCAA
This sequence comes from uncultured Colwellia sp., assembly GCA_913061365.1. Lineage (GTDB taxonomy): Bacteria > Pseudomonadota > Gammaproteobacteria > Enterobacterales > Alteromonadaceae > Colwellia. Next base: position 490 of record CAJXUT010000126.1, on the reverse strand, counting down.
ATCAGAAAGTGCTAGCGCTAATGCCAAACTAACTAAAAAACTTTCCCCGCCAGAGAGTGTTTTTGTATCCCGCACACTATCACCCTGCCATGTATCAAGAACAGATAAGCTTAAATTTTCATCCTGCTGACACTGTAATTGATAACGACCATCAAGCTTGTTTAATTGTTCATTAGCTAAATACACCAAATGATTAAGGGTTAAACCTTGAGCAAAACGTCGGAATTTAGCGCCATCAGCAGAGCCGATTAAACGGGTTAAATAAGCGAGATCGTCTAACGCATTTTGTCCATCGGTTATTTGAGAAAATAAACTTTCCTGCTGAGTTCTATTTTGTGCATCCGTATTGAGTGCTTGCTGAAACTGCCCAAGTTGCAATTGCGTTTGTCTCATTTTTTCAGTTAAGTTTTGTATCTGTTGTGCAAGCATGTCAAATTTGATTAATTGCAATATATTCAAGCTGTCTCTTATACACATCTCCGAGCCCACG
>CAJXUT010000125.1 GCA_913061365.1 uncultured Colwellia sp. | reverse complement strand
TAATAGAATAATAAATACTTTTAAGAGTAGTTTAAAATAGTTAAAGAAACGTCGAAGGAAAATAGCTTTCCTTCGACAAAGGTTTTTACTCGGCAATATACTCAACAACTTCTAAACCAAAACCAGACAGTGAATGGTATTTAGTTTGTGAGCTTAAAAGTCTCATTTTACTGACACCTAAGTTAGACAATATTTGAGATCCAACACCAACATTGCGCGATCCAACATGACGGCTAACTTCTTTTACTGTTTCACCTGCATCAATTTTAGCGTATTTTTGAACAAGATTAATCAATTCCATTGGCGATTCATGTTTACCTAATAAAACTAAAACCCCACCTTCTTTAGCAATTTTTTCTAATGCATTAGCCATTGGCCATTTAGCCACACTTTCACGTTCACTAAATAATAAATCTCTGAAAGTATTTTCTAAATGTACACGTACTAACGTCGGTTCATCTGCTTTAATTTCACCTTTAGTTAATGCAAAGTGTGCTTGGCCATCAATGGTGTCTTTAAATACAGTTAAATCAAAATCACCAAACACGGTAGGTAATTTACATTGTGAAACACGCTCAATGGTTGTTTCTGTGGCATTTCTAAATTCAATTAAGTCTGCGATTGTACCCATTTTTATATCATGCTTTTTAGCAATGATTTCTAAATCAGGACGACGAGCCATTGTGCCATCTTCATTTAAGATTTCTACAATCACCGCAGCAGGCTCAAGACCAGCCATACGAGCTAAATCAACACCCGCTTCAGTATGACCCGCACGATTAAGTACACCACCATCTTTGGCAATTAATGGGAAGATATGCCCTGGTTGTACAATATTTAAATGTGTCGCATCTTTTGCAACAGCGGCAAGTACAGTAGTCGCTCTATCCCCTGCTGAAATCCCCGTCGTTACACCGGTAGCAGCTTCAATAGAAACCGTAAAGTTAGTACTAAATTGCGCATCGTTTTTATCAACCATTAAAGGTAACTTTAATGTTTCACAACGTTCTTGAGTCATTGGCATACATATCAAACCACGACCATGCGTTGCCATAAAGTTAATAGCTTGCGGCGTTACCATTTCAGCCGCCATGATGAAATCACCTTCATTTTCGCGATCTTCATCGTCCATTAAAATAACCATTTTACCTAAAGCGATATCATCAATTATTTCTTGTGGTGTATGTAAGTTCATTAGATTCTCTTTGGTTATTTGTTTGTATTCATTCGTCTATCATACCCCTCATGATATCAAGCTTACAATTGAGTAAACTTTAGTTTTGATATTTAGCGTCAAAACATCATATGGTACTTAGCATTAAGTCACAAAACTCTTAAAGTTTTTACTAGAATTTCTTCATTTTCAGAGGTAAGTGAATTGTTAAATTTATTTTATAAAGCCAGCTTTCTGCAATAAAGATTCCGTTACATTTGATTTAGGCTCATTTTCAGAGCTACTTTTTGTAAGTAAACGCTCGATATAACGAGCAATTAAATCAACTTCTAAGTTCACTTTAGTACCCAGTTGATAATGAGCAAAAATAGTTTCTTTTACTGTATGTGGAACAATTGTTAAACGGAATTTATCATTCGTTAACGCATTAACAGTTAAGCTTGTTCCATCAATGGTTACTGAGCCTTTTTCTGCAATGTAGTGAGCTATATCACTAGGCATAGAAAGCCAATATTCTATACTGTTACCGTTGTTGGTAATAGAGATAATTTCAGAGACACCGTCAACATGACCTGAAACCATATGACCACCAAAGCGTGTACTCGCCATCATTGCTTTTTCTAAGTTAACGGCCATACCTGCACTGTAATTAACAAAACCAGTTCGCTGTAGTGTTTCATTAGAAACATCCGCACTGTAAGTATGCTGATCAAAATCAATTACCGTTAAACAAATACCATTAGTGGCGATTGAATCACCAAGTTTAACATCGCTCATATCTAAGTTATTGGTAGCAATAACTAAACGTGCTCCTTGAGCATTTATATTAATTGACTTAATTGTGCCAACTGCTTCAATTATTCCGGTAAACATAATATTTCTCGATTAAATTTTTATTTAACGTAAAGCTATTTGCTGTGCTTTGTTTATGCGCCTTTATTCAGTAAGGCCGTAATACGAACATCACAACCTACCAGTCGCACATCAGTAATATTCAGGGCTTTAGCTTGCGATAGTGACAAAATATTAGGCATTTCTACCAAATTCTTGCCCTCGCCTCCCATCAATTTAGGTGCTTGATAAAGTATCAATTCGTCAGCTAAATCTTGCTCAATAAAAGCACCCGCTAAATTAGCACCCGATTCGACTAAAACGTCATTTAAACCACGCTTAGCTAGCATGCTTAATAGTGCCGACAAGTCAATTTTGAACTCACCACGACTATTTTTAACCGTAGGTAATTTCACTTGTTCTACAAAATGAGGCCATTGTGGTGAATTTTCAAGGGGAGAAGTGGTTAAAGTGTTGATAATTATTACAGGTGAATCTATTTTAAAAAACGCTAATTCTGGAGTTAAACGGTTTTGGCTATCAATAACTACACGTACTGGCTGACGAACATCACTTTCTTTATAAGTGCTCTGCAACTCACCTAAATCTGACCAACGTACATTCATCTTGGCGTTATCTAAAAGAATAGAATCTGCGCCAGCAATAATGGCACAACTTTCAGCCCTTAATTTTTGAACATCGGTTCTCGCTTTTGATGATGTTATCCATTTACTCTCACCATTTTTCATTGCAGTTTTGCCATCAAGGCTTGCCGCAAGTTTTACTCGAACATAAGGTAAAGCTTGGGTCATTAGTTTGATAAAACCGAGATTCAATGTTTTCGCTTCACTCTCAAGTAAGCCTGATTCTGCTTTAATTCCAGCGCTTTCTAACATGGCTATACCTCGACCTGAAACAGCGGGGTTTGGATCAACCATTGCAGATACAACACGAGCTACTTTGGCATCAATTAACCCTTGAGCGCAAGGGGGAGTTCGACCAAAGTGACTACAAGGCTCTAGTGTAACGTATGCTGTTGCGCCCTTAATTAAGTGTGGATAATTAAGCCTAGCATCAGCTAAAGCATTTACTTCGGCATGCCCTTTTCCTGCTTTTTGATGAAAACCACGGCCAATAATTTGAGCTTTACCATCAATACTATTCACGAGTACACAACCTACTCGAGGATTGGGAGAAGTAGTGTAATGGCCTTGTTTAGCTAACTTAATAGCGAGTGCCATATAATGATGATCTGCTTGATTAAACACCTTACTTCTTCTGCCCTGTATTTTTTATTACTTTTTGATCTGTCTTTTTATCTGTGTTTTTATCTGTGTTTTTACCTCGACTAAGGCTTTCTTTACCTAATCTGGCAATTTCATCAGCAAACTCGCTAATATCTTCAAAGGATAAATACACTGAAGCAAAACGTAAATAAGCAACTTTATCTAATTCTTTAAGCTGTGCCATAGTCAAGTTACCTAACATTTCACTTGTAACTTCGCGCTCACCTGTCGCTCTTAGTTGAGATTTTAATTTATTGATAGATAACTCAACGCGTTCAATGCTAACCGGACGTTTTTCTAATGCTCGACTAAAGCCACTACGCATTTTATCTTCATTAAAAGGTTCACGAGTGCCATCACGCTTAATAATGCGAGGCATCAGCAATTCTGCACTTTCAAAAGTGGTATAACGCTCATGACAAGCAAGACATTCACGGCGACGGCGAATTTGGTGACCATCTGAAACCAAACGAGAGTCGATAACCTTGGTGTCTGTGGCACTACAAAATGGACAATACATTATTTACTCATGGGGGTTATAAATTACAAGCTAGCATTTTTAATACGGGATCAAAAATGGTCGCTAATTGCGACCATTTTAATATAAATTCACTTTAATTAGTAAATTAGTTTTGCTTTTTCAAAAAATTAGCAATGACTATTTATATACAGGGAAACGTGCACAAAGCTCTTTAACTTTTGCTTGAACTGCAACAATTGTTTCTTCGTTTTCAATGTCGTCTAGTACATCACAAATCCAGCTTGTTATTGCTTTAGTTTCTTCAAGACCAAAACCACGACGAGTAATTGCTGGCGTACCAAGACGTAGACCACTCGTTACAAACGGAGAACGAGGATCATTAGGAACAGAGTTTTTATTTACAGTGATGTGTGCTTTGCCTAACGCTGCATCAGCTGCTTTACCTGTAATATCCTTATCAATTAAGTCAAGTAACAACAAGTGGTTATCTGTACCATTTGATACAACTTTATAGCCACGCTCTTGTAATACCGCAACCATTGCTTTGGCGTTATCAAGAACATTTTGTTGGTAGACTTTAAATTCTGGTGCTAATGCTTCTTTAAATGCTACTGCTTTAGCCGCAATAATGTGCATTAATGGGCCACCTTGACCGCCAGGGAATACAGCACTGTCTAGTTTTTTGTAGATTGCTTCATCATCACAACCTGAAACAATTAAACCACCACGAGGGCCAGCTAATGTTTTATGCGTAGTTGTTGTTACAACGTGTGCATGTGGCACTGGGTTTGGATAAAGTCCAGCAGCAACAAGACCTGCAACGTGAGCCATATCAACGAAGAAGTAAGCGCCAACACTGTCAGCTATTTTACGCATACGCGCCCAATCAACAATACCTGAAAACGCAGAAAAACCACCAATGATCATTTCTGGTTTGTGTTCATTTGCTAAACGTTCAACTTCATCATAATCAATATCGCCTGTTTCTGGGTGAAGACCGTATTGAAAAGCTTCATATGATTTACCAGAAAAGTTTACATGTGAACCATGAGTTAAGTGACCGCCATGAGCTAAGCTCATACCTAACACTTTACCACCTGGTGTAACTAGCGCTTGAAAAACAGCTGAGTTAGCTTGAGAACCAGCATGTGGTTGAACGTTAGCATATGTAGCACCAAATAATTCTTTTGCACGATCAATCGCTAATTGCTCAGCTACATCAGCATACTCACAACCGCCGTAATAACGCTTGCCAGGGTAACCTTCTGCATATTTGTTCGTTAATTGTGAACCTTGTGCTTCAAGAACACGTGGGCTACAGTAATTTTCAGAAGCAATTAATTCAATATGCTCTTCTTGGCGTACAACTTCATTATTCATTGCTTCATAAAGTTCTGCATCAAAGTCTGCAATATTCATATCACGAGTAAACATGTTTTTTCCTTAAATATACAACCATTATGGCTGCAAGTTATTATTGTATGTTAACCATACAATTAAAGGGCTAAAATAATGCCGCATATTCTGCCTGAATTTGCTGAAAATGTATATGTTGTTTTAGTCAATTTTATCTTATCTTATGCACTATTTATCATAAAATAATGCATAAGTATTAATATCTATATTAAGTTATAAATGTATATGCATCTATTAATGAGAATAGAATTAACTTAACGCAAGCACAACCGTTTCAGAGCGTAATTTTTTCGCCATCAGTAGCACTAATAAAGCAGTGATGGCAATGGTAACAAATCCTGTAAAACCCAGTAGTGACCACGACACAGGGAGCCCTTTAAACAGATCTTCCATAATAAGTGATTGACCAGAAATAGGCAGCCATTTCAGCCAGTTAGGTTTGTCATCTACAAACATCATAATTACCGGTATCATCGCAGGTAACATGATAATCATAGAAACCATAGATTGTGCTTCTTTAAAATTCTTTGATTGAAAAGCAACAAATAGCTGTAATGCAGAAGCAAAAAAGCAGATAGGGAAAAGTAGTAATAGTAATGCGGCTACGGTGAAAGCATCTAAGCTAAAACTAGCACCGATTTTTGTTAAATCAATAAAGCTGACAGAAAACGATGTCAAACTTAACGTCAATATTACGCCTGTACAGGCTATTATACTGGCACAACAAAGTTTAGCAAAAACAATTTTGACCGTGCTAACTGGTTGGCATAATAGCATTTCAAGGACATTACGTTCACGCTCCCCTGCACTTGAATCAATAGCTACCGGTAAGCCTGACATAAATGCTGCCATCAATAAATATAAACCAAGCATCATGGAAATAATCATAGCATTTGAATTTGGTAATGACCTATCTTGTTCAATGACATTAATTGCTTGTAATAATTTAACATCAATACCTCGAACTAATAAACGTTTATAACCAATACCACGAGCATAGTGATTTATTGTAGTTTTAATGCGTCTAATTGGAGATAAATTAGCCTTTTCACTGTAATCTGCACTGAGATAAATATCAATCGTCTTACCATCAAGCATATCTTGATTAAACGTTTCAGGAATTGTTAACGTTAACTCACGCTCATCCCAAACCGATCTTTTAGCAACGGGGACATCTCTAAATAAGAGAATATTCTCTTTATTCAAAGCTTTTATTAATTTTGGTGCATACTCTGCGCCTGAAATTTTAAGATAAATAGCTGGTGTTTCTACCGCTTCTTTGATCATCACTTTAGACATGGCAAAAATCATAACAGGTGCCATTACGGCCATAGTCATAGCTAACATCATCGCGCGTTTGTCTCTAAACGCTTCCTTTAACTCTTTGCCAAGCAATGCTTTAAACTGATTTAAGCTAGCAGAAATCATGCGGCAACTCCTTCATCTGAACCAATAATTTTAACAAAGGCTTCTTCTAATTGCGTTTCACCTGCTAACTCGCATAGTTCTTGTGGCGTTCCTTGCGCGGCTAACTTTCCATCAGCCACAATAATGACACGGTCACAAAGTGCTGCCACTTCTTGCATGACATGTGATGAAAACAAAATACAGTGACCTTTTTCTTTAAAGCGCGCAAGATACCGTCTCAAAATACGAGTACTCATTACATCAAGCCCACGAGTTGGCTCATCAAGTACAAAGTTTTTAGGTTGATGCACTAAAGCTTGCGCTAATGTTACCTTCATTCGTTGACCTTGAGAAAATCCTAATGTTTTTCGATGCGCTAATTCAGCCATCTCTAAATCATTAATGACGGCTTCAATGGCTTGATGTTTTGCTTGCCCCTGCAAACCATGAATACTGGCAAAATAATCGATTTGTTCATACGCAGTTAATCGCTCATATAAACCAAATTTATCAGGAAAAATACCTAAACGAGCCCGTGCTGCAAGAGGGTTATCAACCACATTAATACCATCAATCGTCGCACTCCCCTCATCAGCTTTAAGTAGCCCATACAAAGTACGTAAACAGGTGGTTTTTCCTGCGCCATTAGGACCTAAAATTCCTGTTATCTCACCATCGTTCGCAGTAAAAGAGAGTCCATCTAAAGCAATTACAGGTTTATCTTTCTTACCAAACAACCCTTTTTTAGCGCCACCAAATGATTTACGTAAATTAGTCACTTCTATCATTTGTGAGTACCTCCTTCGGTATTATTCAGTGTTTCAATGGTTGATATCCCACCATTTAAATTGGTCATAAAAGATTCTTTAGGAATATCATCTAAACATGTTTCATCAAGCGCGTTAGGGTTAAGTGATGTTAAAAACTCATTAATAATATCGCTAGCGCATGTAGTAATGGCAACCGTATGAGCTGCATTTTTAACAACGATATGTTTGTTATTTGGTAATGAGTTGGCGCTATATTCACCATTGCTTGGTGGCGTTACGGGGTCTAAATCACCCGATAGAATAAGTGTAGGGATATTAGCAACAACAGGCTTGTAAAAGTCTTCATTCGGACGATATTGTGGCCATAATGGACAAGATAGTTTGAAACTTAAGTGGCTATCATCACCTCCAAAATCATTATTAGCATCTAATAAATAATCATCGTTAGATATTCTTGGGTAATCTTCATTACAGGTAATATTTAACAATAGACCGATATAAATACCTTGGCCTCCTTCTGTTTGTGCAACTAAACCGGCTAAAGGCATATAGTTGCCTAAATAAGCCTGATGAATCATCAAGGGCACTAATGAACGTGAAGCCACTGAATATAACTGACTACGAATTGTGCCTAAAAACTTTGCTTTACTTATAACAAATTTAGTTTGTGTACCGAGTCGTGGATGGGCAATTGTCACTTGAGCTGGCTGTTTTTCAAGGCGAGTTAACAATGCTTGAAACTCTTGTTCTAGTTGCGGAAATGCTTGCTGACAGCTAGGTTCTTTTTGGCAGTTCTGTAATAATAAATTAAATGAACGTGCCGAACTTTGACCAAATAATCCAATAGGTACTTCTATTGGCCCAACACTATCTAAAACAACACTGCGTAATGAGTCAGGAAACAGTCGCATGTAAACAAGACCTGCGCGCGTTCCATAAGAGCCACCATAAATATTAATTTGTTGATGCCCCAGTGCTATTCGTACCGCCTCAAAATCACGAATGGCATTTTCTGAATTATACTGGCTCAGATCTCCAGTTAAATTACTGATACAACGTTTAATATCTTCTGCAGAAAAGTCTTCAGGTATTAGAGCATAAACATTTTGCTCTGTAGCATCCTCACATTGTAAAGGATGCGATGCTCCAGTACCCCGTTGATCAATCAAGATCAAATCACGAGTTTTACGTACTTCGTAGAACACACTCGATAAACCCGATGCTAATTCTGCTGCAGCTTGTCCGGGCCCTCCCGCAAGAAACATCAACGGTGTTTTCTGATCACTGCTATCAATAGCAGGTAAAACAACAAAGTTTATTCCAATATGCTCTCCATTAACCTTGTTATAGTTTTCAGGTACCTGCAATGTACCGCATTTAACTTGCGACCTAATACCATCTACATGACAGTTTTCTAGTGTTAATTGTTGATTATTACCGTAAACACTTATGCTCACCAGTAAAATTAACAATGATGCAGCCACCCTTATATTTTTCATTTTATCTATCCATTTCATTTACAGAATCAGCGGTATTCTATTTTATTTTATCTCCCTTTGGAATGTAGCCATTTGTAAATATTTATAAATAGCCATTCACAAACGCTCTAATAAAAGATAAAGTTTAACTAAGAATTTTCCTAAGTAACAAAGGACCCCCCATGGAAATAAATCAATGGGTAGATGAGTTGTTTGAAGTATTTGACGAAGATAAAGACGGTGTAATTAACCGCTCAGAATTCGTAGAATTAATTGAAGTATTATTACAGGATAAAGGGCTTCGCATGTGTGAAACCATATTTAACCGTTTTGATACAAACCATAGTAACTCTATCTCTAAAGATGAGTTAAAAGTAATGGTGATAGAGTTAGCGTTATAGTTTAACTGCTTACTTTTTGATTTTATGTAGCTTTCTCATGGGGAGCTACACTATTTGCTATAGTCTTATTTTACTCACAGCGATACTCTGCTGCCTGCACTTAATCAAGACTTTCTTCTTCTACTATTGTTCCCAATACCGCTGCTCGTGCTACTTTTATTATTTGAAGTTTAATCAACCTAAACGCACAAACCTCTTTGAACCAATTTAAAAAATATACCCAAGTCCCTTAAAGATACAAGCTTTAAAGTCATTGGGTATAAATTGAAAATACGCTGGTGTTATTTAATCGATAACAATGTTTTCTTTAGTGCTTCTTTATTGATTTTATTCTTATCGCTTTGGATCAACGGCAATGATTTTTTATAAACAACTCGACTAGGTATCATGTACGAAGCAAGATGTTTTTTCAGCTCAAATAAAATTTCTTTTTCAGTAATCTCAGTTGCTGCAGAGTAGACCATCACTATTTCTTCTTCGATAAGTTCATTGTCTAATCCAAAAACCGCGCATTTTTCAATTTGCGGAATATTCTTAGCTACAACAGATTCAATTTCATAAGGTGAAACCCTAAAGCCACGTGTTTTAATCATGTCATCTTGTCTAGAAACGAAGTAGAAATAACCTTCTTCATCTTTGTAAACATAATCACCGGTAGCGACTACTAATTCGTCAGTTAACTGCCCTTCAAGATTAATAACATCTTTTAAAATTTGTACCGACTTAAATCGCTCTGAGTTTTGTTCTGGAGCATTCCAAAAACCACGATAAATATAACCACCGCGATGAATCAACTCACCCACTTCACGAACACCACATTCTTTACCTTCTTCATTGATAACATAAAGCTCAACATCAGGAATAGCTTTACCAATAGAGTCAGGTCTAATTTGTACTTGTAATGGGTCAAGATAGGTTGAACGAAATGCTTCCGTAAGACCATGCATAGAATAAAAATCAGCGTGCTGAAAGGTTTTCTTGCAGTCTTTAATCATTTTTGCAGTAACATTACCACCTGAAGAGGTAATCGTTTTAACCCCTGAGAATAGCTCAGCACTTGGCAATCGGTTAATATCTTCATCAAACATTTGTGAAATGTTTACAGGCATTAAAGGAATAACCGTCACTTTATCGTTGATTAAGTGATTGAAAAAATCTTCCGGTAAAATAAAGCGATGTAACGCTAACGTTGCCGCTTTATATAAGGTACAAAAGATTTGATTTAAACCGTAATCAAGGTTAAAAATTAGTACGCCTGAGATCACATCGTCATGTTCAAGCTGCAAATATTCAGAAACAACACGAGCAGAATCAATCAAATTACGATGCGAAATTACAATACCTTTAGGTGTACCTGACACACCAAAAGAATAGGTAATTACTGCGTTACTATGGCCATTAATATCACATAGATAAGGCTTATTATAATATTTAAAGATTTCATCAAATGATGCAACGCCTTTACTCGCTGTTTCATATGAAATGATATGGCCATCAAAATTAATTTCTTCAATGCTTTCTAACTTTAATTTGTCCGTGATAATACACTTAATATCACAATCGTTAATGATGTACTCTACTTGCTCTGGTTTTAGCAATGTTGTCAGCGGCACTAAAATATAGTCTGTAGACAAAATAGCCAACACCGCAATAACTTGTTCAATACCTTTAGTTGAATAAATACCAATACGTGAATCTTTTGGTAAATCTAACTCATTTAAGTAAAAAGCTACTTGGTTTACTTTAGTAAACAACTGCTCATAGGTAATGCTTTTTTCATTGTAAACTATGGCGTCTTTATCGCTATTGGCTTGTACTGCACCTTCAAGAAGTGTTCTTATACAGTTTATCGACATAAAATTTTTCCTCTTCCTTTAAACGTCTGCGGTTCCAAGCGTCCAAATATCATAATTACTATCAAGAACGGTTATAGGGTTATGCTCTGAATTTAGGATTTTTTTATAGAAAAACGAAATGATATCTTCTATTTCGTTGCTCGTTAATACTTTAGTTATCCCGCCCGTTAACACGATAGAATTAATGGCAAATAACTTTAAATTTATATAAGCTTTTTTATCTGTCTCTTATACACATCTGACGCTGC
>CAJXUT010000124.1 GCA_913061365.1 uncultured Colwellia sp. | reverse complement strand
GATATAATATATAGAAATTATATTTTTAATATCTTTTATTTATAGGTTGGTTTGTATGAACTTAAAACGGCTTGAATACTTTTGCCAACTAGGCGATATAGGCAATTTTACACGGGCTGCAAATAAGATTGGTATTGCTCAACCAGCACTAACTATTGCAATACAAAAGTTGGAGAAAGAGGTCGGGCTAAAGTTAATTAATCGTGCGGAAAAGAACACTATTTTAACTGCGGAAGGTAAAGTTCTATATAAACTGGCGGCACAATTATTAAGCCAAGCTAAGCAGGTAGAATTAGAATTAGAAGAATTAAAAGATCTTGAGCGCGGCACCATCCGTTTTGGTGTTTCAGCCATGATGGGATCATATTATTTCCCACAAGTGCTTACGGAGTTTAAGCAAAAATATCCAAATATAAAAATACATTTAGTTGATCAAGGAACAGCAGCATTAGAGAAAATGTTATTAGATGGTGAACTTGATTTAGCCCTTGTTAGGGGCGACTTGGAAAACCCACAATTACGCTATTCAGAATTAATTAATGAAGAAATTGTTGCAGGCATGGTGAAAACAGATCCACTTGCTAAAGAAGAAACATTATCACTCGCACAATTTTGTAAACAACCTTTAGTGCTTTTTCATGAAGGATACTTTTTACGTGAAGTAGTTAGTCAATATTCAAAAAAACATCATGTCGTGTTAGATATTCGCATGGAAACAAACCTAATTGAATTACAGAAATCTTTAGTTCGTAATAAAGTAGGTATAACAACGTGTTTGTCTCGTATCTTACAAGATGATAATCAGATGACCTCAATACCTTTTGAGCCTAGAATTGAATTTAAATTGAGCCTTGCATGGAAGAAGAATCACTATCTTTCTAAGGCGAGTAAAGCATTTATTAGCTATTTAAGTACAACGTTAAATGAAATAAATAAGCTAGCCACAAAAGAGTAATATCAGAAGGTTATTAAAAAGCGTCAATATTTTGAACGCTTGAACGCTTGAACGCTCTTTTGCTACAAATGATAAATGCTTTTCAATAAAACTAAGGTGGAGCTCCCATCGTGAACTTTACATCTAACCCAGTGTTTTATGCTATGTAATCAGGACATTATTCTAAATATCATAGCTATTAATTTTATTATTTGTTATAAATTTATAGCCACGTATTTAGGCATAAATATTGCTAAATTTATTACTGTGTAAATAAAGTACACTTTGTGTGTGTTATTTACTATTTAGTCTTATTGAAGAGCATAAATGGTTCAAATTATAATGCTTTATATGACTGTATTATTCTATTACTTTTAAATTAAAAAATTTTCATGACTAAAGATTTTTCAAAACACCAAAATATCATTGACAATTTTCGCGGTAAAGTTAACAAAACTGGATTTGATACAAAATTTGAAGCTGCGACGAGTAACCTTGTTAAAGCAGAAAAATTTCTGTTAAAAATGGAGTTAAAACGCTTAGCTGGCGTTTGTACTCGTTCTATCGATTTAAGAGGGTTAGTTGATGGCGAATGTACACTCTTTGAGTATAAAGGACAAAGTCACTTTTTAGATGATGTTGCTGTTGGTGTTTTTGAAGAAAGTGTTGCTGAATACGATGGTTATACATTTGGCGTTTATGAAGCTGTCAGAAATACTGAAAATAACTTTCGAGTAATCTACCAAAAAGAGCAGTCAGGTAGAATGCTATATGCAGATGAACAACTTAAAAAAACACAAGAAAAATATCAGTACCCTGCATCCCTGTATCATTTTGATGATTACGATGATCGCTTTGAAGAGCGCATGAACTTTGCCATTGCAATTGTTGTTATTTTAGAGAATAAACAGCATTTAATTGCGACGAGTTCAGATATCAGCATGACAGGTTGTAAGTTTCGTCTTACCGATGAACTTCCTTTGCAAATAGGTCAAAGGTTAGATATAAAGTTTTCAGGATTAGAACAAGAATTTCAATTTGGTAGTACAGACACCTTTTCTTTTGAAGTGAGAAATATTCAATGTGATGGTAATACGCAGTTAGTGGGTTGTCAGCGTATTGAAATCTCAGATAAAGACTCTTTTAAGAAGTTTTTGTCAGGCTATATTCAGGGAAATAAACGTCGTTATAAAGTTAACTTAGATAATACTATTATTGCATTACAAGCACGTAGTTTTGAACAATATCTATTACCAAAATTAAGTGAATTACCTGTTTTTATTGAAAGAGCAGAGAAAGGCTTAGTGCCTCGTTATGCATTAACAACCAGTAATAACCAGTCAGTTTTTCAATATTGGCAAGATGAAACAGGCAATTCAACCTTACCTTTATTGCTGAATGAAGAACGAGTTTCATGGCTACAGCAAAAGCCAGATGAAACTTTACTGGTTTATGCCTTTACTCATCAGTCACATGGTAAAACGTTTTTCTACTCGGTGGATGCTGAACAAATATTGGCGGATAAAGAATTCGCACCGTCATTTTTAACGTTTGCATCGAACCAAAAGGCATTTGCTATTTTTGAGTTATCTAGTGAATTTTTTGATAAAAATCGTGCATACTCACCTTTTACTTTAGCAAACTCTCATTCATTAAAAGAACAATATATTAATTTACCCCCTTCAGATGAAGTTATTGCCTCATTAGCACAATTACCTTTTATTGCGGTAATAAAAGACATTACTCATCCAAGCCTTGTTACTCAATATCAACGATTATTTAGTGGTAAAATATCTCCAGCTAAATTGAAAAAATATGGTCATCCACGCCTGAAAAACCCGAGCTTGGTTGATGAACTGGGTATATCTTATAAGAATCAACGACAAGAACTACGATTTATATACGACACACCGGCCATTGTAAAATGTGAAAAAGTAGAATGGCAGGGACGTTCTCATGACTTTTCTGTATCTGGCTTAAAAGTTGAATTAGATACTTCTACGGTACTTGCCAAAGGAGATATTGTTTATTTAACGTTTCCTAAATTACAAAGAATCACCTCAGCCTTTGAATTGAATGAATTACCGTATGAAATTGTTCGAATAAATAAAAAGAAAACAATTTTAAATCTAAGGGTACATGTTAAAGCACATCAACACATCGGTAGAACATTTTTTAAATTATTAATTAGTAAAAATCGCGAGAAATTAACACCAGACGAATACGCAATGCTAACACCAGGTTTAGCTGAAGCCTTACGTACAAGTTATGCCAAGAATATGGATGTGCCTGCTTTAGTTGTACAAACCAGTGGCAGCCGTTATAAAGTTGAAGCAATGGTGAGTAATCATGGTTCAAGTGAACTACTTGAACAAATGAAGCGCCTTAGTGATCGCGAAAACTTTTATAATATTTATCCTTTATTGACTAAACTGAATTCGAATAACTTTCTTGAACAGCATTTAAAAATGCTATTGACTGGTGATGATGCAGTGACCGATTTACTTTATATTGCAATCAATCCCGATGAGCATAAAGTTGATAAATCAGTAGACGTTGCACTTGATAGTGAATTAAGTACAGTAGAATCGAAACAAAAATTTATTAAGAAAGCATTAAAACAAGGGCAGTTCTATTGTTTGAAACTATTAATTTCACGAACGAATGAGCCTGATATTGAGTATTTACATGCTGAGTTAAGTTATATCAGTTCTTACGCAATTCATCGCGGCAAAAAGCTTGAGCAAGATATTTGGAGTGTCGCAGGCATCGTTCAATGTTTTGATATAACTAAAGAAGTATTATCTAGCTTTAGCTGATTTTGTTTGAAATGGTAAACTGACTTCCTCAAAGAGCTAAGCTAACAGGCCTAGCTTTAAGAGGATGTTTATAGTGTAGTTTGTTAAGCTAACCAGTGTAGTAAGCAATCTAAACCTTGTTTATTGATGCTACTATCTGCTTGCGTTAATACAATCGGCTTAGCGTGGAAAGCAACACCAAATCCTGCGGCTGCCATCATTACAAGATCATTCGCGCCATCACCCATTGCAACCGTTTGATTTGCCGGTATTTGATATTGGGTAGCTAATAATAATAACGAATCTGCTTTTACCTGTGCATCGACTACTGAACCAATGACTTTACCTGTTAATTTACCATCAACAATTTCTAATGTGTTGGCAAAGGTAGCATCGAGTGCTAATAATTCTTTTAAATGGTCTGCAAAGTAAGTAAAACCGCCAGACGCTACCGCAATGCGCCAGTTATGTTTTTTTAGTTCGGTAATTAGAGTTTCTAATCCAGCCATTAAAGGAATATCTTTCGCAACGTCAGCTAATATTTGTTCTGGTGAATTTGCAAGTGTAGCAACACGTTGATGTAAACTTTGTGCAAAATCTAACTCTCCCTGCATTGCTAATTCAGTGACGGCTGAGACTTGTTCACCTACACCTGCCAACTTAGCTATTTCATCAATACATTCAATTTCAATGGTGGTTGAATCCATATCCATCACTAATAAACCTGGTTCAGCAAGTTTTGGTGCATTAGTAATTAATGCGGCTTCAATGCCTTCTGCTAGGGCAAAATCAGCAATGGTTTTACGTGCTTTAATAAAATCAGTGCAAGTAACATTAAAGCGGTAACTGGTTTGCTGATTACGTGTATTAATTGCCGTTAATGAGTTAATCTTAATGTCAGCGCTACTTTGAATTGCTAGTAACATTGACACAGACAAATCAGAAAAAACAACGAGTTCGTGATTTTTAGAGTTCGTAGGTGCTTTCTCATTAACAATTAAAGCACTACTATTTAAAGCAAAGTGAACAGGCAAAGAATCAGAAACTTGTTGCTGACTGAAAAAAGATTCGAGTGATAATGATAATATTTGGGCTGAAAATGGCACATTAGTAGAAAAAGACACGTTAACTCTCTATTATAAGTGTAAGTATGCTCTCAAAAAAGCACAGCAAGTTTAATATGAAAAAACCAGAACAGCCTTTATACCCTAAATTATCGTCAATTTATAATAAAATTCTGCAATTACTTAGTGCTATTTTACTTATTGTCCTTTTGATGACGCTTTGGGTGTCTAATACTGAGAAAAGTACTCGAACGATATCTTTACATTTTGAAGATACGGCTAAAAAATTTCTCCAACAAGCCATTGCAGGTGTTTCTGTAATGTTAGTTGAAACAAAGTCATCACAAAGTAAAAAATTACAAGACGCGCAATTACAGTCTTACCTGAATCAATTGGGGAGTGCTGACTTTGTTAAACAAGTACATTTGTATGATGAAACGGGGTTGTTACTTTTTAAATCTGTTCCTAATAGTGATTCGAGTACATCTATTAAATCACTTTATGGTATTGATGATAGTATTCAAACACTTGATAAAAGTAGTCTTTATAGCCCCTTTATCAGTGAAATTCGTACTAATAAATTGATGGGATATTTACGGTTAACCATTGAAAAGTCATACCTGACTAATTCTCTAGCAGAAAACAGTGAAAATACACAAACCTTGTATCGATTCTTACTTATTATTGCCGGTATTGTAGGCTTTTTATTAACGCGCGGTTTAAATCGTTTTAGTCGTCAAGGTTTTAGAATACCGGACAGTGCGCCATTAGCTAAAAAATAGTTGTTTAATATTATTTTCTATTTGTAATGCTATTTCTTCTGGGGCTTCATCTCTGATCGCATTTAAGGCTGAAAACACGGCAAGTATATTTAATGGTGTATTACTTCTACCTTGTTGACCTAATGGTGGCATAGCAGGTGCGTCAGTTTCTAAAAGTAAGCTTGTTAAGGGTAAACGCTTCGCTGCATTAATTGTTTTTTTTGATCTAGGGTAAGTGATAGTACCGCCAATACCCAGTTTAAAACCTAAGTCCACATAAGTTTTGGCTTGTTGATAACTGCCAGAAAAAGCATGAATAACTCCCGCTTTATTGAGCTGATACTTTTTTAACAGCGGCATAATTAAATGATGTGATTGACAATGATGCACAATGATAGGTAAATCATTTTGTTTAGCAATATCAAGCTGCATTTCAAAGTAAGCTTGTTGAAGGTTTATATTTTCATTCAAGTCTTGCTCATTTTCGGTATTTTTCTTTGCCTTAAAGACATCAATGCCACACTCACCAATAGCGACTATTTCAGTCGAATATTTTTTGATTACTTGTTTAAGTTGTTGCTCATGAAAGCTAACATCGAAAGCATGTAATGACTTGCTATTAATCGACTTATTACTTGGCTCGTTACTTTGTACGTTGTTTTGAGGAATAAAAAACCATGGGTGAATTCCTATACAAGGTGAAATAGCTACTTGGCTTTGATGGGCGTTAGTGGCTAATGATATAACACGTTGCCAATGCTGTGGTTCAACTGCAGGAACAATAATACGGTTAATATTATGTTGGTGACACTGTTCTAATAGTTGGGGGAGTAGATGTTGAAATTCGGGGAAATCAAGGTGGCAATGACTATCGGAAAATTGCATCATTGCCCCCTTATTTAGATAAAATTACTGATCTTGATTACATTCTATCCATAACTTCAATGCCTAAAACATCTAAACCTTGTTTCAATGTTTGGGCTATTAATTGACACAAGGCTAAACGTGATTCTTTTACGTTGCTTTCAATGCCATCTTTAAGAATAGGACATGCTTCGTAAAAACTCATGTATAGGCTAGCTAATTCATATAAATAATTACATAACAAGTTAGGCGTACATTCATTGATTACTGCATCAATTACATCTTCAAGTTGTAATAATTTGAGTGCTAAAGCCTTTTCTTGTGGTTCGATAATATCAATGCTCGCCTGTGTTTGGTTAACACCCGCTTTAACAAAGATACTTTGAATACGTGAATAGGCATACTGTAAGTAAGGTGCTGTAGCCCCTTCAAAACTCAACATTGTTTTCCAGTTGAAAATGTAATCACTGGTACGGTTTTTAGATAAATCAGCAAACTTAACAGCACCAATACCAACTTTAGCTGAAATTTCAGCTAAATCATCAGCGCTAATTTCTGGATTCTTCTCTTTGATTAAATCACTTGCACGACTTACTGCTTCGTCTAGTAATTCTGCCAATTTGATTGTACCGCCTGTACGAGTTTTAAATGGTTTGCCATCATCCCCCATCATCATGCCAAATGGGCAATGATCATAACCAACATGCTCTGGTAATAAGTTAGCTTTGCGAGCTACTAGTTCTACTTGCTTAAAATGTAGTGATTGACGAGCGTCAGTAAAAATAATAATACGATCGGCAGCGAGTTTACCGCTACGGTAACGACAAGCGGATAAATCGGTAGTCGCATATAAAAAACCACCGCCAGATTTTTGTACGATAAATACTGATGGCTCACCATCTTTATTCGCCATTTCGTCAATAAATACTACTTTAGCGCCTTGATCTTCTACCGCAATTTCTTTCGCCATTAATTCATCAATGACTGCTGATAAATCATCGTTATAGGCACTTTCACCCATAATATCGCTACGTTTTAATGACACATTTAGCTTGCTATAAATTTCTTCACTGTGGGCAATTGAAATATCAATAAACTGCTTCCATAGCTTAGCTGAATCAGCATCACCACTTTGCAGTTTAACAACATCTGCGCGTGCACGATCAGCAAATCCTTCTTCATTGTCAAAGCGAACTTTAGCTTCTCGGTAGAAGTTTTCTAAATCACTTAGTGCGGTTTCAGCGACTTCATTACCTGCCAACTTATCGCTTAAATGGGCGATTAACATGCCAAACTGTGTGCCCCAGTCGCCCATGTGGTTTTGACGAATAACTTTATCGCCACGAAACTCTAATGCACGTACTACGGCATCACCAATGATAGTAGAACGTAAATGACCAACATGCATTTCTTTAGCTAAGTTTGGTGCGCTGTAGTCAACAACAACTGTTTGCGGGGTAGAACGCTGTGTTACACCAATATGACTATCTTGTGTAATTGTGTTTAACTGTGAAGCAAGCCATGTTTGACTTAAGTGAATATTAATAAAGCCAGGGCCAGCAAGTTCAATTTTGTCAGCAATACCGCTTAGGTCTAGGTTTTCAACAACTTTAGTGGCTAATTCACGAGGGTTGGTTTTTAATTTTTTAGCTGCACCCATCACACCATTGGCTTGATAATCACCAAATTGTGGACGGTTCGATAAACTAATTGCTGGGTTTGTGTCTTCAGGTAAACCTGCAGCAACCATGGCAGCGCTGACTTTTTCAGATAAAATATTCTTAATATTCATTTTAATAGACTCTTTTTCATTGTTATTTGATTCAATACAGGCATCAATCGTGCTCATTGACGAGCGTCAACTCCGCGCGTTTTCTTTTGTCTTGAACCAACTAACTGCGAAAAAGAAGCTATTACGCAGTTAGTGAAATTTTATTTGTTTTTGATGTTTACTTATTAAAACATCAAAATATTTTTACTACTCATCTTGGATTATATAAATAGTTCTTTTAGCAAAGCCGCCGAGCTTTTTCATAAGGAGCTTAGTTCACTAAGTGACGAAATGAAAAAGCGATGGCAATGTAGATAAAAGGCTATTTATGACATCCAATTAGTGTTCACGAGTTGCATGGAACTGTATATCTGGATGACGCTCTTGTGCTAACGATAAGTTCACCATGGTTGGCGCAATATAGGTTAAGTTATCACCGCCATCTAATGCTAGGTTATCACCCGCTTTCTTCTTAAATTGCTCTAATGTGCGCTCATCATCACAAGTACACCATCGAGCAGTTGCTACACTGATAGGCTCATAAATAGCATCAACTTTATATTCGGTTTTTAAACGTTGTACAACTACTTCAAACTGTAATACACCAACAGCACCAACAATCATATCGTTATTGATAAAAGGTCTAAATACTTGTACAGCACCTTCTTCAGACAACTGGATTAAACCTTTTTGTAATTGTTTTGCTTTTAATGGATCGCGTAAACGAATACGGCGGAACATTTCAGGTGCAAAGTTTGGAATACCGCTAAACTTCATCATTTCGCCAGCAGTAAAAGTATCACCAATTTGAATGCTGCCATGGTTATGTAAACCTATAATATCACCAGCATAGGCTTCTTCAACGTTTGACCTGTCGCCAGCCATAAAAGTAACTGCATCAGCAATTTTTACATCTTTGCCTAATCGTACTTGCTTCATTTTCATGCCTTTTTCATATTTGCCTGAACAAATACGCATAAAAGCGATACGGTCACGATGTTTTGGATCCATGTTCGCTTGAATTTTAAAAACAAAGCCTGAAAACTTTTCTTCTGTTGCGATGACTTCTCGTAAATCCGTTTTACGTGGTAATGGTTTAGGCGCCCATTTTGTTAAGCCATCAAGCATATGATCAACACCAAAGTTACCTAATGCAGTACCAAAAAATACCGGTGTTAGTTCGCCACTTAAAAATTCATCTAAATCAAATTCATGAGAAGCACCTTGCACAAGTTCGAGCTCTTCACGTAAGTCATCAGCATAACTGCCTACAGCGTCATCAAGTTCAGGGTTATCTAAGCCTTTAATTACACGAACTTCTTGAATGGTGTGGCCTTGGCCTGATTGATATAAAAAGGTTTCGTTGGTGACTAAGTTATAAACGCCTTTAAATTCTTTACCCATTCCTATTGGCCAAGTAATAGGAGCACATTTAATTTTTAATACATCTTCGACTTCATCCATCACTTCCATTGGGTCACGCACATCGCGATCCATTTTATTCATAAAAGTAATGATAGGGGTATCGCGTAAACGAGTAACTTCCATTAGTTTAACAGTACGTGCTTCTACACCTTTGGCAACATCGATAACCATTAAGCAAGAATCTACCGCGGTTAAGGTTCGATAGGTATCTTCAGAGAAATCTTCATGACCAGGCGTATCAAGCAAGTTTACCAGACAGTCATTATAAGGAAATTGCATAACAGATGTGGTGATAGATATACCACGATCTTTCTCCATTTCCATCCAATCAGACTTAGCATGTTGGCCTGATTTTTTACCTTTTACCGTACCAGCTTTTTGTAAGGCTTGACCAAACAATAATACTTTTTCGGTAATGGTGGTTTTACCCGCATCGGGATGAGATATGATGGCAAATGTGCGTCTAATATCTACGGCTGCAATTTGTTGGCTGGTCATTATTTTAAATATCTCTTTGTTATACGTAACTAGTGCACTTAACCTGCTTTTTTAATGAGTAATGGCAGATTTCACTGGATTTTGAGCGTAAAAAATCATGCCCAAAATAAATGCGCGCATTATATCACAAATATAAAAGCAAATTAGTGACTTTTTAGTATTTTGATTATGAATTTAAAATCAATTTAGTAGGTAAAAAAATGGAGAGCAATCTTGTGATTTAGTGACAGTTTTTTCTGCCTAACAGGTAAGGCACATTACAATAGCATCTTCATAACCAAAACCATTAGCGCTAGGGTAATAGCCTGTGCGACGGCCAGTTTCAATAAAGCCTGCATTCATATATAGCATTTGTGCTGCGATGTTTTTAGCGCGTACTTCTAACCAAATTTTAGTTGCACCTTTAACTTTGGCATTATCAATAAATTGAGTTAGTAGTTTTTTGCCTAAACCTTTACCTTGCTCTGTTGGGTCAACACAAATATCCATTAACGTTGCCTCATCGATCACAAACTCTCCGATATAAAAGCCAATAATACTCATTGACTTGTTGCTGGTATCGTTAAGTTTTTCGCCAAAGTATCGGCCGCCAATACAACTTTTAAACGTTTTTTCACTCCAAGGGTGTGAATGACAGTTATTCTCAATCTGTATAAGAGGGGTAATATCTTCGAGACTAACAGGGGTAAATATTAAAGAGTTTTTCATAATATCAATATCAGTACGTTATAACAGGTGAGTTGTAATGGTTTGCCACAATTCTTTTTTTAGACTAGGCGATTTACGAATTGATTCAATACTTGGTGTTACTAATTTATTATCAGCGCAAGATATAGAAGCTGCTTTATTATCTTCGGTATAGAAAAACCAATTAAATAAACCTAAGTCAAGGTGATCAGTGTTAGCTGTTACTTCGCCAATAGATAAATCAAGAATAAGGAGTAAATCAGTAAAAAAAGTTTGTTTAGCAAGCTGCTCCACACTCTTGGAATCTTGCTTTAGGTAATTAATTTTATCTTCTGAATCATTTTTAGAGGTGATGTCTGTTTGAAATACAGCAGACTTATGTTGCCATAGACTAATGCCCATCTCAGTTAATTGCTGATATTGTCTTTGATTTATGTTCATTTTGTAATAATGACAGACTTGACTGTTTTTGAACAGTATTTGAAATCGGCTAAGATATAGAAGAGAGAATGGCAGGGGTGGAGAGATTCGAACTCCCAACCGTCGGTTTTGGAGACCGCTGTT
>CAJXUT010000123.1 GCA_913061365.1 uncultured Colwellia sp. | reverse complement strand
GGGTTATGAGCCCGACGAGCTACCAGGCTGCTCCATCCCGCGTCCGAATGACCTAAAAAATAGGTAAGCCACAATTGTTTTAATTCTATTGTAAGAACAACTTCAAAAGTATGCCCTTGAAATCGAGGCGTATAGTAAGGATAGCACCGAAATAAAGCAAGTGATTTTTTTAATTTAATATGTATTCGGCTAAATGTTACTCGTTATGTCTGAATTACAGGCTATTCAGTGCTCATTGCTCTAACAATGCTCAACTTTTGTTTATGTGTGGCTGTAGTTTGGTTATAATTGCCGCCATCTGTTCCTTCGGAACAACTTTTAGGATTAAACGATGCAAGAAATGCAAGAACACATGCAATCTTTTCTAGCCTTAACCTCTCCAGGTATTGAGGTTTTACTCGCAGATGAGATTAAAAACCTCGGTGGTGAGCTAGTAGTACAAAAACCTGAAGGCGTGTATTTCAGTGCCTCAATGGCGCAGGGTTATAAAATCAGTTTGTGGACACGTTTGGCAACACGAGTGATGTTAAAACTCGGTGAAGGCGAAGCAAAAAATAAAGATGAATTATTTAAAGCTGCAAGCTCAGTTAATTGGGGTGAACACTTTGGTAGTGAAACTACTTTTGCTATTGACTTTGTTGGTTACAGTGAAGAAATTCGCAATAGCCAATTTGGTGGTTTAACCATTAAAGATGCCATTGTTGATCAGTTTAGAGAGCAAGGATTCGAACGTCCTAATGTTGACAAAAAATCACCTCAAATCAGTTTTCAAGCACGATTACTAAGAGATCACGTTAGTATCTATTTAGATTTTTCAGGTAGAGGGTTATTTCAACGGGGCTATCGTGAGCACAGTGGTGCTGCGCCATTGAAAGAAAATTTGGCAGCAGCATTAATTACTCGTTCAGGTTGGTTAGCAGATACAAGTAAGCCGCTAGTTGATCCTATGTGTGGTTCAGGAACCATTTTAATTGAAGCCATTGCTATGGCAACTAAACAAGCACCTAGTATTTATCGTGAATCATGGGGGTTTGAATCATGGTTAAAGCATGATGACGATTTATGGTATGAGCAATTAAATAAAGCGAAAAATGATTCAGCAACAGCTTTACATGATGCTCAAAACAGTAGCTTGAAAGTTTTTGGTGTTGATATTGACCCACGCGTTATAAATACTGCACAGCAAAATGCAAGAAATGCGAATGTGCAACGCTTTATTGAATTTAAGTGTCAAAACACCAATGATATGAAAAATGCTTTCGGGCATTCAGGTACTATTTTGTTTAACCCTCCATACGGAGAACGTATAGGGGAGTTACCTGAACTTGTTGAAAACTTTGTGTTACTTGGTCAAAAACTTAAAAGTCAGTTTATAGATTGGCGCGTGGCTATATTAACAGCTAATGTCGAACTGCTTTCCATGCTTAAGCTATCAAGCTTTAAGCGTTATAAATTTAAAAATGGACCATTAGATTGTCAATTTGCTTTATATAATGTTGATTCAAAACAATTAGCAAAAGATGCGGTTAACCCTGAATCATCTTTTGCTGAAGAAGATAGCGCTTTTGCGAATCGTTTAAAGAAAAATGCTAAGTCATTAAAAGGCTGGCTCAAATCTAATCAAATTGATTGTTATCGTTTATATGATGCGGATATTCCTGAATATAACGTTGCTATTGATATTTATGCCGATTACTTGGTTATTCAAGAATATGCGGCACCTAAAACTATTGATGAGCAAAAAGCCACTAAACGCTTACAAGAAGTTATTTATTGGGCGCCAAAAGTACTCAACATCCCTACGGATAGAGTTGTTTTAAAAACTCGTGCTAAGCAAAAAGGCAAAAATCAATATCAACGTGTTGATAAATCTAAGCAGTCAATTACGGTTAATGAACACGGCGCTTTATTTAAAATTAACCTGTGGGATTACCTTGATACAGGGCTGTTTTTAGATCACCGTAAAACGAGACAAATTGTAGCTAAAAAATCAAAGAATAAAAGTTTACTAAACTTATTCTCCTACACTGGTTCGGTATCAGTACAAGCGGCTTTGCATGGCGCTGAATCTATCACAACGGTTGATATGTCTAATACCTACCTTAATTGGGCACAAGACAATTTTGCTTTAAATAAAATTAATGGTCATAAGTATCAATTTATTCAAGCTGATTGTTTAGATTGGCTGAAAAAGAATACTTCCACGTTTGATGTGATTTTTATTGATCCTCCTACGTTTTCTAATTCGAAAAGAATGGAAGACAGTTTTGATGTTCAACGTGACCATGTGGCATTAATTACTGATGCGTTAAAGTCATTAGCTAATGGTGGTGAAATATTTTTCACTAATAATAAGCGTAATTTCAAAATGGATTTTGACGCAATGGAAGCACTTGGCTTGAAAGCGCAAGCTATGTCTGACATTACGCGAGATAAAGACTTTGCTCGTAACAAGCATATTCATAATAGTTGGTCTATTACGAGAAAATAAGTAGACAACAGTTAAAGCATAATAAAGGTTAATATAGTGACAAAAGAATTTATTTTATATGGCAGTGATGGTTGTCATTTATGTGAGCAAGCACTGACTATTTGCTTAACTATATTGACCTATGACCAATTAAATCAAATTGATATTGTTGATCAATCCCATGTAGCCCATGAGACTAAAAGTTTAGTTGAACTCTATGGTGTGCATATTCCAGTATTAGAAAAACTGAGTGATGAGCTAGGTGAAAATAAAAAATTATTTTGGCCTTTTACCGCAGAGCAAGTTACCCAGTTAGTAGCGAATTAAAAGTGAGTTTAAAAAACTAATGGAATTATTAAGAATTGCC
Source organism: uncultured Colwellia sp. (assembly GCA_913061365.1). Lineage (GTDB taxonomy): Bacteria > Pseudomonadota > Gammaproteobacteria > Enterobacterales > Alteromonadaceae > Colwellia. The sequence goes on along the minus strand of CAJXUT010000123.1, from coordinate 8,770 downwards.
AATGGCGAATTAGCTTTTGGTACAGATAAAATTTTAGATAAAGCAGACTTAAGCGTGCAAACAGGTGAGCGCATTTGTTTGGTTGGTCGTAATGGAGCGGGTAAATCAACCTTAATGAAAGTGTTGATGGATTTGCAAAATTTAGATGATGGTCAAATATTAAAATCTAGCACGATGCAAATGGCAATGTTAGAGCAAGATCCGCCAGAGTCTTCTGATGTTAATGTGTTTGATTATGTTGCCCAAGGGGTAAAAGAAAATGCAGATCTTATTAGTTCTTATCACAGCTTAATTCATATTATTGGTGAAGATCCTAGCGAGAAGAACCTAAATAAGCTGGCCAAAGTGCAAGAAGAGCTTGAGCAAGCAAATGCTTGGCAAGATGAACAGCGTATTGAACAGGTGATGAGTACTTTATCGCTAGATGGTGATGCTAAAATATCAGACTTATCTGGTGGTTGGTTACGTAAGGTAGCGCTTGCTAAAGCCTTAGTCACAAACCCAGATATTCTTTTATTAGATGAGCCAACCAACCATTTAGATATTGCCAGCGTATTATGGTTAGAAAAATTCTTAAAAGATTTTGCGGGAACCATCATATTTATTAGTCATGATAGGGCATTTATTCGTGGCTTATCAACACGTATTTTAGACCTTGATCGCGGTCAGTTGAAAAGCTACCCCGGTGATTATGATTTATATATCGAGCAGAAGCAGCATGACTTACAAGTTGAAGAGCAACAAAATGCACTGTTTGATAAACGCCTTGCTGAAGAAGAAGTGTGGATTCGTCAAGGTATAAAAGCCCGACGTACTCGTAATGAAGGCAGAGTAAGATCGTTAGAAAAATTACGTTTAGAACGTAAAGCGCGTCGCGAGGTTCGTAATCAAAGTACCATGAATATTACCCAAGGTGATCGTTCGGGTAAATTAGTCTTTGAAGCTAAAGATGTAGTTGTTGCATTTGATGATAAGGTTATTATAAATAAGCTAAATTTACTTATTTCACGTAATGACCGTTTAGCATTAATTGGTGCTAATGGTACGGGTAAGTCAACGCTAATTAAGCTTATTATGGAAAAGCTTAAACAAACGAGTGGTGAAATGCGCTCAGGGGTAAATTTAGAAGTTGCCTATTTTGATCAACACAGAGAAGCATTAGATTTAAATAAAACGGTACAAGAAATTGTAGGTGAAGGTAAACAGGAAGTCATGGTTAATGGCCGCTCTCGTCATGTACTCGGTTATTTGCAAGATTTCCTGTTTAGCCCAAAACGAGCACGTACGCCTGTTAAAGCTTTGTCTGGTGGTGAAAAAAACCGCTTGTTATTAGCACGACTATTTTTGCGTCCAAGTAATTTATTGATTCTCGATGAGCCAACCAACGACTTAGATATTGAGACATTAGAGCTACTTGAAGAAGTAGTTGCAAATTATGCAGGAACGGTTATTTTAGTCAGCCATGATCGTGATTTTGTAAATAACTGTGTAAATACATGCCTTTATTTTGATGGTACTGGTTATATTAATCAGATCGTTGGTGGTTATGATGATGTTGATAGTTACTTGGCGTTGAAAGAAGAGCAACGTGAGCAACAAGTTACTGCTGAACAGAAAAAAGTTGCACAAAATAATAAGACAGTAACAAAGAAAAAAGAAACGGCTAAGCCGGCTAAAAAAAAGCTATCGTTTAAAGAGTCGAAAGAGCTAGAAGAGCTACCTGCACTAATTGATGATTTAGAAAATACTATTGCAGATTTGCAAGAGCAAGTTAATCAAAGTGATTTTTTTAGTAAAGATGAACAATATACAAAAAATATATTGAACCAGCTTGGCGAAAATGAGTCAAAACTCGACCTTGTATATGCAAGGTGGCAAGAGTTAGATGAACTTTAATGAATGTGGGTTGGAACGTTGTCCAACAATAAATAATAAGAGTTAAGTTGTACCATGAGCAAATTAGTAAAAAATATTCTCGCTTTAAGTGTTAGCAGTGCGCTAAGCATAGGTTATATTCAAAATGTAAATGCTGCTACTTATAAAATAAATGATCCGGGTGCGTTAAGTAATTTGAAGTACACTTATGCTCAAAAACAAAATGCATCGGGTGATATTGCTGTTTCAGGTACAGATGTTTATAACATTCCTGTGCAATTTCAGTATTTAGATGATGATGATTTTGATGACATTGAGACTTATACCACTGCTCGTTTTGAAAATGTTTATGCATTAGATGATATTCAAAACTTAGAGAGTTTAAAAGCAGGAAATCCTACTGCAAATGATTTAGCTTGGGTAACTCGTTGGTTACAAGATACTACATCAGGGAGAGGTCTTAATGTTGAGTACCAAAAAATTGGCGATACTGTTGCCATCACAAATATTGCAGGCGTTATTGCTGACTATAGTTTATGGGACGAAACATTTCAGGGAACAGATGATTTAACGCGTTCAACTGTTGATATTATTAGTGGTATCACAGATGCTGGTATTTTATATGGCACAGCAACAGCACCTTATTTACCTAGCGATATTTACATAGATTCAGATGATGAAGAGCATACTTTTTGGTTTAGAGATCATGGAATTCGAGGTTTTTACTCTTTTGATCAAGGAGAACCAATTCATCAAATAGTTCCTTTAGAAACTGAATATGTTGGTGGTCAATCTGCTATTTTAGATGTGAATGAAGCAGGTATTGCAGCTGGTTTTAGCAGTTATAAAGTAAGCCAAGCTTATATTGATGTTATTGAAGATGAGTCGGGAGGCTGTGCAGACACGAATATAGTGCCTGATCAAATGTCTTTAGAGGCATGTATTGCGCAAACAGCTCTTAATTCATCAACGGCTATTTATCATTCGATGGCGCTAAAAGTAACATTAGATGCGAACGGTAACTCTGTTGTTGAACAATTAGGCTTGTTAGTTGAACCACACGTTGATGATGAACGTCCTCATTCAAGCTATGCGTTAGCGGTAAATACTCAGGGAGTTGCTGTAGGTTATGCTAACGGTTGGGATGATGAAACGGTTACAACGCCATCTGAAAATCAAAGTAGTAACTATCAATTTGCTGTCGTTTATAAAGATGGAGAAGTTATCGATTTAACGGGTGATCACTCTGATAAAGCCAGTTCTCGTGCTTACGATATAAATGATGCAGGAATTGCGGTTGGCCATATTACTAAAGCAATAAATGGTAGAGCAATTGAAAAATTCTTTTATGTTGATACCAGTGTACCTACAGAACAAATAGAGATGATCAATCCTGATGATTTTTTTGACAGCTCTGATAGTACAGCTCGTGCGATAAACAATAATGGCTTGATTGTTGGTGAGGGCGAAATTGAAACTCAGAATGAAAGTAGCTTGAATCCTAGAAGAACAGCTGCTTTTGTATACGACATGCAAAATGACATTTTAAGTAATTTAAATGAGCTTATACCCTGTAGTGATCGTCTAAAATACAATATTCTTGAAGCACGAGGCATCACTGACGAAGGTTTGATTTCAGCTACTGCGGTTGTTGAACAAAACCGTGTTGATGCTAAAGGTGAGTTAGTGCTAGATGCTACAGGTAATCCTTTAACAGAAGATGTAGTAAGAGCTATTACTCTTGAACCTATGTTAGAAGATGGTGAAGTATGTACTGCAGAAGAAGAACAAAAAGTGGAACGTAAAGGTGCTAGTTTTGGCTTTATCACTTTGCTTATGCTTGGCTCTTTTTTTGGTTTACGCCGTAAATTTATGAAATAGTTTTATTTGCAAACTCTTCTAAAAAGCACCTTGATGGTGCTTTTTTTATTTTTGGCTCATGTAAAGCAGAATCTATTATTCTATTACTCTATTGCTATTCAAATAGACTACTTGTTAATTGTCTTATTAATCAGAGCAATAAAAAAGGCCATGAGAACTTCATGAATGGGGCGAACTATGTAGGTATATTGAATACGCAAAATAATTGGGTTCTAAAAGCTACTTTAGATTATTAATTGTTGCTCGTGAGAATATTGGAAGTGAATAAAATGCAGATACAAAAAACCCAGCAATAGCTGGGCTTATATACAACGTTTGAGAAATGACTAAAACTTAGTTGTATCAGTAAATAAACCAACTTTTAGATCTTTCGCCGTATAAATTTCACGGCCATCAACACTTACGCTACCATCAGCAAGGCCCATATATAGCTTACGCTTAATTACACGCTTAAAGTCTATTTTAAAAGTAACCTTTTTAGCCGTAGGTAAAATTTGACCCGTAAATTTAACTTCACCCACACCTAATGCACGACCTCGGCCTGGACCACCAGTCCATGCTAAGAAAAACCCAACTAACTGCCACATTGCGTCTAATCCTAAACAACCTGGCATTACTGGGTCACCTTTAAAGTGGCAATCAAAGAACCATAAGTCTGGATTAATATCTAATTCAGCAATGATATAACCTTTACCGTGATCTCCACCTTCTTCGGTGATAGTCAGTATGCGATCCATCATTAACATGTTATCTGAAGGAAGTTGAGAGTTTCCTTCACCAAACATTTCGCCAGTACCTGCTTTGATTAAATCTTCTTTGCTGTATGAATTCTGTTGTGCCATTGCCATAACTGTATTGCCCATTAAAATTAAGCTGATAAAACATTTTATTAAAAATCACCGTGATAGCGGTCTAATAAAAATCTTCTGATAAATATCTACGTCGCTACTTTAGCGAACACTTGTACACTAAACAACTCCGAACAGTGAAAAAATGTATAATTTAATGATAAAAGTTAAAAAAATATATTGTGAGTATCACTAAAGAGCGTATTGCAAAATTAAACTGTCAGAGTAACATGAGTATAATAGCAAGTAGGCACTAGACTAAATGCACTGAGAATAAGATGGATGAACAGATAAAACAGAAAAAAATGGCCATGACAAACGCCGAAAAGCAAAAAAAATATCGTGAGCGCCAAAAAGAACGTGGTAAGCAAGAGATGCGTGGTTATTTATCACCAGAAGCAAAGGTATGCTATCAATTGATTTCAGAGCAAACAAACTGGTCTGATAGTGTGATTTTAAGTAACGCGGTGCGTTTAACTTATGCAGCTTATAAAAATGGTCAAATAGGGCTATTAAATAGCTGGTTAAAAAATAATGAATTATAGTAGATAGTTTTGTTATCGCGGAAAAGCATTGAATAACACACGCTTTCCTTATATTCTTCAACCCATTGAAATTATATAAAAATTTCACTTTATCTTTGTTAAAGGCAATTTAAGGCAAATTATATTGATACATATATTATTAGTTGATGATCATGAATTAGTTCGCACAGGCATTAGAAAAATATTGACTGAAGTGAAAGGTTTTAAGGTTATTGATGAATGTGAAACAGGCGAAGAAGCGATAAAGTTTTGTCGTCATACCGAACCTGATGTCATTTTAATGGACATGGATATGCCAGGCATGGGTGGTTTAGAGGCAACTAAAAAGATTTTACGTTTTACTCCGGATGCTAAAGTTATTGTACTTACGGTGCATACCGAAGAGCCATTTCCTACTAAGGTTATGCAAATAGGTGCGGCAGGTTATTTGACAAAAGGTACTGCACCAAATGAAATGGTTAATGCAATAAGAGCAGTAAATAGCGGTCAGCGTTATTTACCTGCAAAAATAGCCCAACAAATGGCACTTAGTCAGTTTAATTCAGCAGATGAAAGTCCATTAAATGTGTTGTCAGACAGAGAACTGCAAATCATGCAAATGATTACTCGTGGTGAAAAAGTACCTGATATTTCTGAAAACTTACATTTAAGTACTAAAACGATAAATAGTTACCGTTATCGTATGTTTGAAAAATTAGGCGTAAGTAATGATGTTGAATTAACTCATTTGGCTATCCGTCACGGTATGATTAATACAGAAAAGTTATAATTTTGTCAGGCACTAATAATACTGAATCCCTTTCAAGTTTTGACCATGACGCTTTTTTAAAAGCAGTTACTGAACAAGCTGGCGTATATCGCATGTATAACCATGAGCAAACGGTTATATATGTTGGTAAGGCTAAACAACTTAAAAAGCGCCTTGCGAGTTATTTTCGTGCAGATGTTAGCTCAGTTAAAACTCAAGCATTGGTAAAACAAATTTGTGCTATTGATGTAACTGTCACCCATACAGAAGGGGAGGCGTTGATTCTTGAAAATAACTATATTAAAAAATATCAGCCTAAATATAATATTTTATTACGAGATGATAAAACATACCCTTACTTGTTAATCACGGATCATAAACATCCTAAACTAGGTTTACATCGCGGTGGTAAACGTATTAAAGGCGATTATTTTGGTCCTTATCCTAGCGTAGGAGCTGTGTGGGAAAGCTTACGTTTGATGCAAAAAATTTTTCCTATCCGTCAATGTGAAGACAGTTACTATAGAGCAAGGTCTCGTCCTTGCTTACAACATCAATTAGGACGCTGCTTAGCTCCATGTGTTGATGAGGTTTCAGTTGAAGACTATGAACAACAAGTAGCGCTGGCAAAATTATTTCTTAAGGGGAAGAGTTCAATAGTAATAGAGCAATTAGTTAGCCGCATGGAGGCAGCAAGCGCTCAATTAGATTTTGAAATAGCGGCTAAATATCGTGATCAAATTACCACACTGCGTAAAGTTCAGCAGCAACAGTATGTAAGTGGCATTGCTGCTGAAATGGATGTTATTGGTTTATATCGCATAAAATCTCAAGCTTGTGTTCATTTATTGATGATTCGAGATCATAAAATACTAGGTAGCAAAAGCTATTTTCCAGTGGTACCCAATGAAACCAGCGATGAAGAAATTATTCAAGCATTCATTGGTCAGCATTATCTAGGGAGTTCTTTAGGTGAAGGTATCAGTGAAGGTAATATTCCTAAAGAAATTGTTATTTCATATACCTTTGAGCAAGTAAATGATCTTGCATCTTTATTAGCAAAACAGGCTGAGCATGATGTTAAAATTTCAACTAATAGTCGTTCAGAGCGAAAACAATATTTAAAACTTGCTGCAACTAATGCTCAGGCAGCTTTAATTACTCGTAATAGCCACAAAGAGTCTATGCAAGCGCGTTTTGTTGCTTTGAATGAAGTGTTTGAACTCTCGAACGGTATTCATCGTATTGAGTGTTTTGATATTAGCCATACGATGGGACAACAAACCATTGCTTCTAATGTGGTTTTTAATCAAGAAGGGCCGCTCAAGTCTGATTACCGTCGCTATAATGTTTATGGCATTACGCCAGGGGATGATTATGCTGCAATGGCTTTTGCATTAAATAAACGTTACGGAAAGCTTACAACGAAAAATATAGAGTCATTAAAAAAACTTCCTGATATTGTATTTATTGATGGCGGTAAAGGTCAGTTAGCAAAAGCGGAAGAATTTTTTGCTGATTTAACTGCTAAGCAAGGTTTAGATAGAATACCTTTACTTGTCGGTGTAGCTAAAGGGGAGTCAAGAAAACCAGGACTTGAAACACTCATTTTAGCCGGCTCTCATCAACTCATATCACTGCCGGCAACATCGCCAGCATTACACTTAGTACAACATATTCGCGATGAGTCACATCGTTTTGCTATTACAGGCCATAGAGCCAAAAGACAAAAAGTGAGTAAAAAATCAATTCTTGAAAATATTGAAGGGATTGGCGCTAAAAAACGGCAAGCGTTATTAACTTATTTGGGTGGAATGCAAGAAGTAAAAAATGCTGATCTTAGTGAATTAGAGAAAGTTCCGGGCATTAGTAAAACGTTGGCAAAAAATATTTATGATGTTTTGCATGATAAGTAACTATATCTAGTTACCCAACCTGTGTAGAATAAAATGTAAATGCTTAATATCAAGCTTGTAGTAAAAGTAAGAGACTATGTGGACATTACCTAATCGAATAACTTTATTTCGGATCATCTTGATCCCCATTTTTCTGATTGTTTATTATTTACCGCTTTCATGGAGCCACTTTGGCGCATTTGCTGTATTTTGGTTGGCAGCTGTAAGTGATGCATTAGATGGCTATCTTGCGAGGAAGCTAAATCAATCATCTGCATTTGGTGCATTTATTGATCCCGTAGCTGATAAGTTAATGGTGGTTGCTGCATTAGTTATGATAGTGCACGACTATCAAACTTGGTTAGTGGCTATTCCTGCTATCATTATGATTTCTCGCGAAGTATTTATAAGTGCTTTAAGAGAGTTTATGTCTTCTCGGGGTAAACGAGATGTTATCGCCGTATCTAACATGGGTAAGTTTAAAACCGCGGCACAAATGCTAAGTATTATGGGTCTGATATGGCGACCTGATTATGATATACCACTAATTTTTTTTAATTTTCCTCATATTATTTTAAATTATGCCTCTTATGGACTGTATTTTATTGCCACTGTATTAACTGTTACTACCTTAGTTGATTATTTCAAGGCAGCATGGCCAGAATTAAAAGCAAATACGTAGCGGATAAAATAAATAAAGCTAAAAATAATAGTGTTTAGCTATAAAAATAGAGAGTAATGAATACATAAAGTAAAAAAAAGCATCAAATTAGCTGCTTTTTGAGCAGTCGAAATAAAAAAGGAATTTAATAGTTGACTGTTATCAAATACGCTGTAGAATGCGTTTTCGTTGACAGGGAGTCAGCAAATAAAGCAACTAAATAGAGTAATCTAGTTAGTGGTTTTAAAAGTACAAAGTTATTAAGCGGCTGTAGCTCAGCTGGTAGAGCATCACGTTGCCAACGTGAATGTCACGAG